>NZ_JHUS01000052.1:0-138645 GCF_000691465.1 Geobacillus sp. CAMR5420 | reverse complement strand
CATTTCTAGAGGGAGGAGGACCGATGGCCGTTTCAGCGTATTTTCATATTCCATTTTGCGCCCATATTTGCCATTATTGCGATTTTAACAAAGTATTCGCCGCCGGCCAGCCGATTGACGACTATTTGCGGGCGATGGACAAAGAAATGGCGTGGACGGCGGCGGAATTTGGCAGCCAACTCAAGACGCTGTTTATCGGCGGCGGCACGCCGACGGTGCTTGAGCCGGCGCAGCTCGGCTGTTTGCTTGCGAGCATCCACCGCCATTTTCAGTTTGACCCGCAAACGGCCGAATTTACCGTCGAAGCCAACCCGGACGGCTTGACGAAAGAAAAGCTCGCTATTTTGCGCGATGCCGGAGTGAATCGGCTGAGCCTGGGGGTGCAGACATTTGACGATCAGCTTCTGCAAACGATCGGCCGCACGCACCGGCGAGGCGACGTCATACGGGCTGTAGCGTTGGCCAGAGAAGTCGGGTTTCAGAACATCAGCATTGATGTAATGTACGGTTTGCCGGGGCAGACGCTTGAGCAGTTTACGGCCGATTTAGAAGCGGCGTTTTCGCTTCATGTGCCGCATCTTTCTGCTTATTCCCTCATTTTGGAGCCAAGGACGATTTTTTATAACGAATGGCGGAAAGGGCGGCTCCGTCTACCGGGCGAAGAGATGGAAGCCGAGATGTACGAAGCAGCGATGGAGCAGATGGCTGCCGCTGGCTATCGGCAATACGAAATCAGCAACTATGCTTTGCCGGGATTTGAAAGCCGGCACAACTTGACGTACTGGAACAACGAGGAGTACTACGGCATCGGCGCTGGGGCGCACAGCTATATCGACGGGGTGCGGCGGGCGAATATCGGTCCCATCCGGCATTACATCAGCGCGATCGAACGCGGCCAATGGCCGCACCGCGACGTGCGCCGCTTGACCGTTCGCGAGCAGATGGAAGAGGAAATGTTTTTAGGGCTGCGCAAAACGGAAGGGGTGTCCAAAGCCTGCTTTCGGCAAAAGTTCGGCCGCGACCTCCACGACATATTTGGCGCGGCGATCCGCCGGGAAATCGAAAACGGACGCCTCGAGGAAACGGAGACTCACATCCGCTTGACCAAACGAGGCAAGCTGCTCGGCAATGAAGTGTTTGCCGCGTTCCTCGGCGAAATGTAAACATTGACATTTGCCGGGCGATTTGCTACCCTAGTAGTAGATTTAGCACTCGAATTGTTCGAGTGCTAACAGAGGTGAGACACGTGCTAACGGACCGCCAACTGCTGATTTTGCAGGTGATTATCGACGATTTCATTCGTTCTGGGCAGCCGGTCGGTTCGCGGACGTTATCGAAAAAGCATCAAATCGCGTTCAGCTCGGCGACGATCCGCAATGAGATGGCGGATTTGGAGGAGCTCGGCTATATTGAAAAAACGCACATTTCTTCCGGCCGTGTGCCGTCGGAAAAAGGGTACCGCTACTACGTCGACCATTTGCTGCCGCCGCAGCGGCTGACAAGGGCGGACATTCAAAAAATCCGCTCCGTGTTTGCCGAGCGCATCTATGAGCTGGAAAAACTGATGCAAAAGTCGGCGCAAATTTTATCCGAGCTGACGAACTATACATCCATCGCGCTCGGGCCGACGTTTAAAGAAAGCAAACTGAAGCGGATGCAAATCGTTCCGCTCAACGAACAGACAGCCGTCGCCATCGTCGTGACGGACACCGGCCATGTTGAAAACCGGGTCGTGACGATTCCGTCATCGATGGACGCAGGCGACCTCGAAAAAATGGTCAACATTTTCAACGAGCGGTTGAACGGCGTTCCGCTCATGGATTTGAAAGAAAAAATGGAGACGGAAGTGGCCGACGTATTGCGCCGGCACATCCGCAACTACGACAGCGTGCTCAATACGCTCATTGAGACGCTCGATGCCCCTGAAGAAGAAAAAGTGTTTTTCGCCGGCAAGGCGAATATGCTCAACCAGCCGGAGTTCAGCGACATCCAAAAAGTGCGCCCGCTTCTGGACATCATTGAGCAGGAAAAAGACATTTATCGCCTGCTCCGCAAGCAAACCCAAAAAGGAGTGCGGGTTTCGATCGGGCATGAAAACGAACTGCGCGGCATGGAAAACTGCAGCTTGATTACAGCGACGTATTCGGTCGGCGATGAGCCGCTCGGGGCGATCGCGATTCTTGGTCCAACGCGCATGGAATACTCGCGCGTCATCACTGTCTTAAACCGTGTCGCTTCCGATTTGTCGGCCGCGCTCGCGAAATGGTATCAAAGTCAATAAGAATGGCCATATTGGATAACGGATGGATCGCGCATCCATCCTTTCCTTGTGGCCATTGATACATAAAAGGGAAGAGCCCCGGCAGGGAGGTGAAAGCGATGGAGCAAGGAGAAAAACAAGTGATGGAACAAGCTACATACGATGAGCCGGAGCGGGAGCAACCGATCGAGGAAGAAGCCGCCCCGCAGCCCGAGGGGGGATCAGGCGGCGTTCCGCTTGAAGAGGCCGGTGGGGAGGAAGCGGCGGAGCCGGCGGAAAAAGCGCCAACGGCCGAGGAGTTGGCGGCGGCCAAGGCGCAGATCGCCGAATTGGAAGCGAAGCTTTCAGAGATGGAACACCGGTATCTCCGCCTGTACGCCGATTTTGAAAACTTCCGCCGCCGGACGCGCCAGGAGATGGAAGCGGCTGAAAAATACCGCGCCCAAAGCTTGGCGAGCGATTTGCTTCCGGTGCTTGACAACTTTGAACGCGCGTTGAAAATAGAGACGGACAACGAACAGGCGAAATCGATTTTGCAAGGGATGGAAATGGTGTACCGGTCGCTTGTTGACGCCTTGAAGAAAGAAGGCGTCGAGGCGATCGAGGCGGTCGGAAAGCCGTTTGACCCTTATTTGCACCAAGCCGTCATGCAGGCGGAAGCGGAAGGCTATGAGCCGAACACGGTTGTTGAGGAGCTGCAAAAAGGTTATAAGCTGAAAGACCGCGTGCTGCGGCCCGCCATGGTCAAAGTAAGCCAATAAACGGAAACGGAGGGTGATCAGTGATGAGCAAAATTATCGGCATCGACTTAGGAACGACGAACTCTTGCGTCGCCGTGTTAGAAGGCGGCGAAGTGAAAGTCATTCCGAATCCGGAAGGAAACCGCACGACCCCGTCGGTCGTCGCGTTTAAAAACGGCGAACGCCTAGTCGGCGAAGTCGCCAAACGGCAAGCGATCACGAACCCGAACACGATCATCTCGATCAAGCGCCATATGGGGACGGATTACAAAGTCGAAATCGAAGGGAAGCAATATACGCCGCAAGAAATTTCGGCGATCATTTTGCAATACTTGAAGTCGTACGCCGAAGACTATTTGGGCGAGCCGGTGACGCGTGCGGTCATCACGGTGCCGGCGTATTTCAACGACGCCCAGCGCCAAGCGACGAAAGACGCCGGCCGCATCGCCGGCCTCGAAGTCGAGCGCATCATCAACGAGCCGACGGCCGCGGCGCTTGCTTACGGCCTTGATAAAGAAGAAGACCAAACGATTCTCGTCTATGACTTAGGCGGCGGGACGTTTGACGTCTCGATTTTGGAGCTTGGCGACGGCGTGTTTGAAGTGAAGGCGACGGCCGGCGACAACCATTTAGGCGGCGACGACTTCGACCAAGTGATCATCGATTATTTGGTCAATCAGTTCAAGCAAGAGCACGGCATCGATTTGTCGAAAGACAAAATGGCGCTCCAACGCTTGAAAGATGCCGCGGAAAAAGCGAAAAAAGAGCTGTCCGGCGTCACGCAGACACAAATTTCGCTTCCGTTTATCAGCGCCAATGAAAACGGTCCGCTCCATTTGGAAATGACGTTGACAAGAGCGAAATTTGAAGAGTTGTCCGCCCACCTCGTCGAGCGGACGATGGGGCCGGTCCGCCAGGCGCTTCAAGACGCCGGCTTGACGCCAGCCGATATTGATAAAGTCATTTTGGTCGGCGGTTCGACGCGCATTCCAGCTGTCCAAGAAGCGATCAAGCGCGAGCTTGGCAAAGAGCCGCACAAAGGCGTCAACCCGGACGAAGTCGTTGCCATCGGTGCGGCGATCCAGGGCGGGGTGATCGCTGGCGAAGTGAAAGATGTCGTCCTGCTTGACGTGACCCCGCTTTCGCTTGGCATTGAAACGATGGGCGGCGTATTTACGAAACTGATCGAACGGAACACGACGATCCCGACAAGTAAATCGCAAGTGTTCACAACGGCGGCTGACAATCAAACGACGGTCGACATTCACGTTTTGCAAGGAGAGCGCCCGATGGCGGCGGACAACAAATCGCTCGGCCGCTTTCAGCTGACCGGCATTCCGCCGGCGCCGCGCGGCGTGCCGCAAATTGAAGTGACGTTTGATATTGACGCCAACGGCATCGTTCACGTGCGCGCCAAAGATTTAGGAACGAACAAAGAGCAGTCGATTACGATCAAATCGTCGTCCGGCCTGTCGGAAGAAGAAATTCAGCGCATGATTAAAGAAGCGGAAGAAAACGCCGAAGCCGACCGGAAGCGGAAAGAAGCCGCCGAGTTGCGCAACGAAGCCGACCAGCTCATTTTCATGACCGACAAAACGATCAAAGAAGTCGAAGGAAAAGTGAGCGCCGATGAGATCAAGAAGGCGCAGGATGCGAAAGAGGCGTTGAAAGCGGCGCTCGAGAAAAACGACATCGACGACATCCGCAAGAAAAAAGACGCGCTGCAAGAAGCGGTGCAGCAGCTGTCGATCAAGCTGTATGAACAAGCGGCGAAACAGGCGCAAAGTGCAGGATCGCAAGGCGGCGCTGCCAATCATAAAGACAACGTGGTGGACGCCGAGTTTGAAGAAGTGAACGACGATAAATAATGCAACCGAAAGTCAAAGTCAGGCCTGCCTTGGCTTTGACTTTTTTTCTAGCATTGACATATTGCCTTGCCGCAGAGGGAAATGATAAAATTAAATTTATGTGAGTGAATCGGGAGTGGATGATCAACGATGGCGAAGCGCGATTATTACGAGATTCTCGGCGTCAGCAAAAACGCGACGAAAGACGAGATCAAAAAAGCGTATCGAAAGCTTTCGAAGCAGTATCATCCAGATGTGAACAAAGCCCCGGACGCCGCGGAGAAGTTTAAGGAAATTAAAGAGGCGTACGAAGTGTTAAGCGATGATGAAAAGCGGGCCCGCTACGACCGCTTTGGCCATGCCGACCCGAACGAAACGTTTGGCGGCGGCGGATTCCAAGGCGGAGGGTTTGATTTCGGCGGCTTTAGCGGCTTTGGCGGTTTTGAAGATATTTTTGAAACGTTTTTCGGCGCCGGTCCGCGCAGGCGGGCGAGCGGTCCGCGCAAAGGCGCGGATGTCGAGTATATGATGACGCTTACGTTTGAAGAAGCGGCGTTCGGAAAAGAAACGGAAATTGAAATTCCGCGGGAAGAGACGTGCGACACGTGCCAGGGCAGCGGAGCGAAACCGGGCACAAGCCCGACGTCTTGTCCGCATTGCCACGGCAGCGGGCAAGTGACAAGCGAACAAGCGACGCCATTTGGCCGCATCGTCAACCGCCGGACATGCCCCGTCTGCGGTGGCACGGGCCGGTACATTCCGGAGAAATGCCCAACGTGCGGCGGCACGGGACGCGTCAAACGGCGGAAAAAAATTCACGTCAAAATTCCAGCCGGCGTCGACGACGGCCAGCAGCTGCGCGTCGCCGGCCAAGGGGAGCCAGGGGTCAATGGCGGGCCCCCGGGCGATTTGTACATCATCTTCCGAGTCGAACCACATGAGTTTTTCAAACGCGACGGCGACGATATTTATTGCGAAGTGCCGTTGTCGTTCGCCCAGGCCGCGCTCGGCGATGAGATCGAAGTGCCGACGCTCCATGGCCATGTGAAGCTGAAAATCCCGGCCGGCACGCAAACGGGCACGCGCTTCCGCTTGAAGGGAAAAGGGGTGCCGAACGTACGGGGCTACGGCCAAGGCGATCAGCACGTCATTGTCCGCGTTGTGACGCCGACGAAGCTGACCGAAAAGCAAAAGCAGCTGCTGCGCGAGTTTGAACGGCTCGGCGGAGACACGATGCACGACGGGCCGCACGGCCGTTTTTTTGAGAAAGTCAAAAAGGCGTTTAAAGGAGAAGCGTAAGCGCGATGAAATGGTCAGAAATCAGCATTCATACGACGCATGAGGCGGTCGAGGCGATTTCGAACATTTTGCATGAAGCGGGCGCCGGCGGCGTCGTCATCGAAGACCCATACGATTTGGTCAAAGAACGGGATGACTGGTACGGCGAGATCGTCGAGCTCAACCCGGACGACTATCCGGAAGAAGGGGTGATCATTAAGGCATATTTGCCGGTCAACAGTTTTCTTGGCGAAACGGTCGAACAAATTAAGCAGGCGATTAACAATTTATGGCTGTATGATATCGACCTTGGCAAAAATAAAATTACATTGAGCGAAGTAAACGAAGAGGAATGGGCAACGGCGTGGAAAAAGCATTATCACCCGGTGAAAGTGTCCGAAAAGTTTACGATCGTGCCGACGTGGGAAACGTACGAGCCGGCGTCTAGTGATGAGCTGATCATCGAAATGGATCCGGGCATGGCGTTTGGGACCGGCACGCACCCGACAACGGTCATGTGTCTGCAGGCGCTCGAAAAGTATGTGCGCCCCGGCGATCATGTCATTGACGTCGGCACCGGCTCCGGCATTTTAAGCATCGCCGCAGCGATGCTTGGCGCTCAGTCGGTGCGGGCGCTCGATTTGGACCCGGTGGCGGTCGACAGCGCGCGGCTGAACGTGAAGCTCAATAAGGTGCAGCATATCGTAACGGTCTCACAAAACAATTTGCTCGACCATATCGAGGAACCGGCTGATGTGATCGTCGCCAATATTTTAGCGGAAATCATTTTGCGCTTTACTGGTGACGCCTACCGGTTGTTAAAGCCAGGCGGCCGCTTCATCACGTCTGGCATCATTCAGGCGAAAAAGCAGGACGTCAAAGACGGGTTGCTTGCCGCCGGCTTTGCCATTGAGGAAATCAACGTGATGGAAGACTGGGTGGCGGTTGTCGCCCTGAAACCGTAAGCAAAGAAGGGATGGCTGTGCAGCGCTATTTCGTTTCCGGCCAGGCGCAACAAGGCGGGATCGTCGCGATCAGCGGCGATGATGCCTATCATATCGCCCGCGTCATGCGCATGAAGCCGGGGGACGGGATCATTTGCGTCTTTCCAGACGGGCGCACGGCGGTGTGTGAAATTGAACAAATTGCCAATGAGCATGTGCAAGCTCGTATTGTACAATGGAAAGAGGAGCGAAGCGAGCTGCCGGTGCGCATCTACATCGCCCAAGGGCTGCCGAAAGGCGAAAAGTGGGAGCTCGTCATCCAAAAAGGAACAGAGCTCGGCGCCGCCGGCTTTCTTCCGTTCGAAGCCGCCCGGTCGGTCGTGAAATGGGACGCGAAAAAGGCGGAGAAAAAAGTCGAGCGATGGAAAAAAATCGCGAAAGAAGCGGCTGAGCAGGCTGAACGAACGGTGGTGCCGGACGTGCGGGCGCCGCTTTCGTTTGTCGAGCTCCTCTCCTTTGGCCAAACGGTCGATGTTCGGCTGTTTGCCTACGAAAAAGAGGCGCGAAACGCCCGGCATGCCGCGCTTCCGGCGCTTCTTTCCCGCCTCCGTCCGGGCGGCGCGTTGCTGGCTGTTTTCGGGCCAGAAGGCGGGTTCAGTCCGGAAGAAGCAGAACAGCTTCGGCAGCACGGCTTTTCGCCGTGCAGCCTTGGGCCGCGCATTTTGCGGACCGAAACAGCTCCGCTCTATTTGCTTTCCGCCGCCTCTTATGAATGGGAGCTGCGCGCGCCGAACGGCGAAGCGGAGCGCGCTTAGTGAGCAACATTGGCTGTTTCTTATAAAAGTTCGGTCCCGCTGATCCCTAAGCGGGGGGCAGAGTGAGGTGAACAAGATGCCGACAGTGGCTTTTCATACACTAGGCTGCAAAGTCAATCATTACGAAACCGAAGCGATTTGGCAGCTGTTTAAAAAAGCCGGCTACGAGCGAAAAGAGTTTGAAAGCCGTGCGGATGTGTATGTGATCAACACGTGCACGGTGACGAACACCGGCGATAAAAAGAGCCGTCAAGTCATCCGTCGTGCGGTGCGCCGCAATCCGGACGCCGTCGTCTGCGTGACCGGCTGCTATGCGCAAACATCGCCGGCTGAGGTCATGGCCATTCCGGGCGTTGATATTGTCATCGGCACGCAAGACCGGCATAAAATTTTGGATTACATCGAGCAATTCCAGCGCGAGCGCCAGCCGATCAACGCTGTTCACAACATTATGAAAACGCGCGTTTTTGAGGAGATGGATGTGCCGGAATTCACTGATCGGACGCGGGCGTCGCTTAAGATCCAAGAAGGGTGCAACAACTTCTGCACGTTTTGCATCATCCCGTGGGCGCGCGGCTTAATGCGCTCGCGCGATCCGCAGGAAATCATTCGCCAGGCGCGCCAGCTCGTCGCCGCCGGCTATAAAGAAATCGTTCTGACCGGCATTCATACAGGCGGCTATGGCACCGATCTGAAAGACTATAACTTTGCGTCCTTGTTGCGCGATTTGGACGAGCAAGTGCCGGGGCTGAAGCGGCTCCGCATTTCGTCGATTGAGGCGAGCCAAATCACCGATGAAGTGATTGATGTGCTGAAGCGGTCGGAGAAAATCGTCCGCCATTTGCACATTCCGCTCCAGTCTGGGTCGAATACGGTGCTCAAGCGGATGCGCCGCAAATATACGGTGGAATTTTACGCGGAGCGGCTCGCCCGGCTGCGCGAAGTGTTTCCAGAGCTGGCGGTGACTTCTGACGTCATCGTCGGCTTCCCAGGCGAGACGGAAGACGAATTTATGGAGACGTACAACTTTATTCGTGAACAACGGTTTTCCGAACTGCATGTCTTTCCTTATTCGAAGCGGACCGGCACGCCGGCGGCGCGCATGCCGAACCAAATCGATGAAGAAACGAAGCATGACCGCGTCCGCCGCTTGATCGCTCTGTCCGACCAATTGGCGAAAGAGTACGCCTCCCGGTTTGAAGGGCAAGTGCTCGAAGTCATTCCGGAAGAGCGCGACAAAGAGCGGCCGGATTTGTACGTCGGCTATACAGACAACTATTTGAAAGTCCGCTTCCCGGCAACCGAGGAAATGGTCGGTGAACTTGTCAAAGTGAAGATTACGAAAGCCGGCTATCCGTACAATGAAGGAGAGTTCGTCCGCGTTGTGCCGGATGAAATGGCCCGTTCGGTCAAATGGAGCTCATAACCCAGCCTAGTTGCTGGGTTTTTTCTGTCTTTTTCCGGAGACAATACGGATGGCTAGTTTTTGTCGAGGGAGCATGGTATGATGGTAGACGTCAGACTTTCCATCTTGACGGAAATGGCAGAAAGGGGTTTCTCCGAATGACGATGAATATCGCGAAAATGATCGATCATACGCTGCTCAAACCGGAAGCGACAGAACAACAAATCGTGCAACTGTGCACGGAAGCAAAGCAATACGGCTTTGCTGCCGTGTGCGTCAACCCAACGTGGGTGAAAACGGCGGCGCGCGAGCTTTCCGGCACGGATGTCCGCGTCTGCACGGTCATCGGCTTTCCACTTGGGGCAACGACGCCGGAAACAAAGGCGTTTGAAACAACGAACGCCATCGAAAACGGCGCTCGCGAAGTCGACATGGTGATCAACATCGGCGCGTTAAAAAGCGGGCAAGACGAGCTTGTCGAGCGCGACATTCGTGCGGTTGTCGAAGCGGCGGCTGGCAGGGCGCTTGTCAAAGTGATCGTTGAAACGGCGCTTTTGACCGATGAGGAAAAAGTGCGCGCCTGCCAGCTCGCAGTGAAAGCCGGCGCTGATTATGTGAAAACGTCGACCGGGTTTTCCGGCGGAGGTGCGACGGTGGAGGATGTGGCGCTGATGCGGAAAACGGTCGGCGACAGAGCAGGCGTCAAAGCATCAGGCGGCGTCCGTGACTGGAAAACCGCTGAGGCGATGATCAACGCCGGCGCGACGCGCATCGGCACAAGCTCTGGGGTGGCGATCGTCACCGGCGGGACGGGCCGCGTTGACTACTAAGCCCGGTTTCGGTCATGCAAAAACAGAATGACCTTTTCGATGGCGCCGACAAATGGAAGAGCAGCCACTGAGCAAATGACGTTGAACAAGACGCTCACATGAGCGAGCTGCACATCAGGCGCTGGGCTGAGCCTGGCGGCAAAACTGGCGAGCGGCTCGGTCCAAAAGGCGAACAAAGCGGCGCCGACGACGTTCAGCCATAGATGGGTGTAGGCGGTCAGCTGGGCCTCTTTGCTGGAGCCGATCGAAGCCAAAAGCCCGGTGATGCACGTACCGATGTTGGCGCCAAGCAACAGAGCAATCGCCGCGGACAGCGTCAACAGCTGTTCGTTTAAAAATCCCATGGCGATGCCGATCGTTGCCGCGCTCGAATGAACGAGAGCGGTGAGGACGATGCCGACAAGAAGGCCGACAGCGACGGATCGGTTCGTTTCTTTAAGCCATGCATCAACGAACGGATAGGCGGCAAGCGGTTTAGCGAGGCTGCCAAAGCCGTCCATGGCAAACAGCACAGCGGCGAGGCCGACAGCGGTCATGCCGATGCCGAGAACAAGGCGATGGCGGCCGAAAAAAACAAGCAGCGCGCCGCTTATAAGAAGTGGGATGGCGCCATCGCCGATATCAAGCGTCATCAGCTCGGTCGTGACCGTCGAGCCGATGTTGCTGCCTAAAATGATGCCGATCGATTGGCGGAACGACAAGTAGCCGGCGGCGACAAGGCCGACCGTCATCACCATCACCGCTGAGCTGCTTTGCAGGAGAGCGGTCGTCGCCAAACCGGCGGCAAATCCTTGCAGCGGCGTGGCGGTAAAGCGCATGAGCCACCGTTTTAACCGATGGCCGGACAACGTGTAAAGCCCAGCTTTCATCATAAACATGCCAAGAAGAAACAAAGCGGTGTAAATGGCAAACAGCATCAGAAACGACCCCATGGGCGACTCCCCTTTCACCCTATATGTATGGGCCTTGTCCGCGGGTGATGACCGTTTTTTCAGCGCGGGGAAGAGGCGGCCAGCAGGCCGCCGCTGCTTTTTTTTATTGACCTTTTCTGTCAGCATGTATTATAATTGACAAGTACAATATGCAATGGTTGTTGTTCGGAGGGAGGGAAGCAGGATGTCCAAAACGATCGTTCGCAAAAATGAGTCGATCGACGACGCTCTTCGTCGCTTCAAGCGTGCCGTTTCGAAAACGGGCACTTTGCAAGAAGTGAGAAAGCGCGAATTTTATGAAAAGCCAAGCGTCAGACGGAAGAAAAAATCTGAGGCGGCTAGAAAGCGCAAGCACTAAGAGCATGCATTAAAGAGGGTGTATAATCGGTGAGTCTTCTCGATCGTTTGAATGACGATATGAAGCAGGCGATGAAAAACAAGGAGAAAGAAAAACTGTCTGTTCTCCGGATGCTGAAAGCGGCGCTGCAAAACGAAGCGATCAAGCTCGGCAAAAGCCCGCTCTCGGAAGACGAAGAGCTGACGGTTCTTTCTCGCGAACTGAAACAGCGTAAAGACTCCCTCCAAGAATTTGAAAACGCTGGCCGTTCAGATCTTGTCGAAAAAGTGAAAACCGAAATTGAAATTGTTCAATCGTATATGCCAACGCCGCTGACAGAGGACGAGCTGCGCGAATTGATCGAGCAGACGATCAAGGAAGTCGGCGCCTCTTCGAAAGCGGATATGGGAAAAGTGATGGGCGCGATCATGCCGAAAGTGAAAGGAAGAGCGGATGGTTCGCTCGTCAACAAACTTGTCCAACAACAGCTGTCATAAATGCAATGGGCCTTGCCGGCAGGCGGGCCCGTTGTTTTTGAAAAGCGGTGCTAGAACCCCCTTTTGTCTCATACATATGAGATGAAAGGGGGTTCTTTTTGATGGTGAAAAAATGGCGCCAGCAGATGAAGCGGTGGATGGCGGAAAAGCTTGAACTTCCCGCCGACATTATGATGGATCTGCCCCGCATTACGATGGTTGGGCACATACATATTTACATTGAAAACCACCGCGGGCTGCTCGCGTTCAGCGATAAAGAGCTCCGCCTTTTGCTGCGGAACGGACAGCTCGTTGTCCGCGGCGAACAGTTTGTGATTAAAACGATTTTGCCGGAAGAAATTTTGTTGGAAGGAAAAATCAGCCAAGTCGTTTATATAGATGAATAGCGAGGAGGAACGGAGATGAAAAACGAATGGGTCGACACACTCGCCGGCAGCGTGCGGGTCAAAGCGAGAGGGAAAGGGATCGAACGGTTGATCAACGCCTGCGTCCGCCAAGGGATTGCCGTCTGGAACGTGAAAAAGCATAGCGCGGATACCGCGACGTTTTTCATTAAGCTCAGCGACGTGAAACGGCTGCGCCATGTCGCCCGGCAAAGCGAATGCAAACTTTCGTTTGTCGGGAGAACCGGGCTGCCGTTTTTTTGGCGGCAGGCCTGGCGGAACAGCGGGTTTTGGCTCGGCTTGCTCCTTTTTATAGCGATTGTGTTTTTGCTTTCGAACATCGTTTGGAAGATCGAAATCAAAGGGGCGGCTCCAGAGACGGAGCATCAAATCGCCCGCGAGTTAAAGCGAATGGGAGTCGAGCGCGGCGTATTTCAGTTTCTGCTTGATGACCCGGAGACGCTGCAAAAAAAGCTGACGGAACGCGTTCCGGACATCACGTGGGTCGGCGTTGAGTGGAAAGGGACGTCGCTTCACTTCCGCGTCGTTGAAAAAGAGATTCCGGAGCCGAAAAAACCGATTCCGCCGCGTCATCTCGTGGCAAAAAAAGAGGCGGTCATCGCTGATTTGTTCGTTGAAGAGGGACAACCGCTCGTTTCCGTCAACGACTATGTGCAAAAAGGCCAGCTGCTTGTTTCTGGCATTATCGGCGCTGAAGGGAGGACGAAGTTTGTGCCGGCGTCAGGGAAAGTGTTTGGCGAAACATGGTACAAGTCTACGGTCGTCCTGCCGCTTGAGACGACGTTTCATGTGTTGACCGGCAAGTTCACCGAACGGCATTATGTCGGAATCGGGCGCCTTTTGATTCCTGTTTGGGGATGGAAGAAGCCGGTGTTTGCCCATACCATCGTTGAGACAGAAAAACGGCCGTTTCGTTTTTGGAAATGGGACTTGCCGCTCTATTACGAGCGCATCACGATCCGCGAGGCGGAAGAAGTGAAGCGGCGCTACACGTGGGAAGAAGCGTTCGCGGAAGCGAAAGAGATCGCCCGCCGCGAGCTGCGGGCGAAATTGCCGGAGGAGGCGGCCATTCGCGGCGAAAAAGTTTTGCATCAGGCGAAAGAGAATGGTAAAGTAAGGGTAGAATTGCATTACGAAGTCATCGAAAATATTGCTGTACCACAACCCATCGTCCAAGGAGATTGAGAATGTCAGAGCAGTTCGTTACGATCAGCCAACATGTGCGAAACCCGCAGGAAGCGGCGGCGCTCTTTGGCGTCCATGACATCCATTTAAAGCGGATCGAGGAAGAGCTCGGCGTGTCGATTGTGACGCGCGGGGAAACGGTCAACGTCTCCGGCACGCCGCAGCAAGTTCAGCTCGTTGATGAATTGCTTCGCCATTTATTGATCGTCATTCGCAAAGGGGCGGCGGTCAGCGAGCGCGACGTTCTTTACGCCATTCAGCTTGCAAAAAAAGGAGCGCTTGACGGCCTTGTTCAACTGTACGACGAGGAGATTACAAAAAACGCCAAAGGAAAGCCGATCCGCGTCAAAACGTTGGGCCAGCGCTATTATGTTGCAGCAATTGAACAGTATGACTTGACGTTCGGCATCGGCCCAGCCGGCACCGGAAAAACGTATTTGGCGGTCGTCATGGCGGTCAAGGCGTTAAAAAACGGCAGCGTCAAGCGCATCATTTTGACTCGTCCGGCCGTTGAGGCTGGAGAAAGCCTCGGCTTTTTGCCAGGCGACTTAAAAGAGAAGGTTGACCCGTATTTGCGCCCGCTGTATGATGCCTTAAACGATGTGTTGGGAGCGGAGTATACGCAGCGGTTGATTGAGCGCGGCACGATTGAAATCGCCCCACTCGCCTATATGCGCGGCCGGACGCTGGAGGATGCGTTCGTCATTCTTGACGAGGCGCAAAATACGACGCCAGCGCAAATGAAAATGTTTTTGACCCGGCTCGGCTTCGGCTCGAAGATGGTCATTACCGGCGATATTTCCCAAGTCGACTTGCCGAAGGGCGTCGAATCGGGGCTTTCGGTCGCCAAGCGCATTTTGGCCTCCATTGGCGGCATCGCCTTTGTGTTTTTGGAACAGTCGGATGTCGTTCGCCATCCGCTCGTCGCGAAAATTATTGACGCCTATGATGAGGCGGGCTTATAGAACGAGAGCGACGGGATCGGTCTTTTCTTGCAAAGCGAGGGGAAAACCGGTGGGAAGGTTTCGTTTTTTTCTTGAGCGGACAAAAACAGTCCGCTTTGTCCGCTTTTGGCTGTTTTTGCTTTTGGCTGTTCTGTTGTTTGCCGCTTTGTATTGGCAAGTGAAGCCGCGCCAGTATGAGCTGCGCCTGTTTGACGTCGCGAAGGAAACGATCCGTTCGCCGGTGACGGTCGAGGACAAAGAGGCGACCGCCAAGCTGAAAGAAGAGGCGGCGGCGAAAGTAGCGGATGTCTATACGTTAAAAAAAGAATATGCCGAAAACCGGGTCGACCTTCTTTCCTCGCTGTTTGCCGCGATTGAAAGCGTGCAGCGCGAGGCGGAGCCGGACCGCCCGCTCGGCGATATGATCGCCAAACTTGAGGAACGGCTGCCGCCGGAATGGCTTGCCTATCTGTCTGCCGCTGAATGGCAACGGCTGCTTGCCGCCTCGCCGGAGGAGCTCAAGACGGCGAAGGAAGCCGCCTTGACCGCGGTGCATGCCGTCATGAGCGAGCGCATTTCCCAAGCGGAACTTGACACGGCGCGGGCGGAAGCGGCCAAAGAGCTTGAATACGCTGCGCTGTCGCCGCCGCTTCGCGAGGCGGTCGCGAAGCTTTGCCGACAGGCGGTCATTCCGAACGTCGTCTACGATCGGGCGGCGACGGAAGAAAAACGGCGGCAGGCGATGGATGAAGTGAAGCCGGTGAAAATTTTGCAAGGGCAAGTGATCGTCGAGGAAGGACAGTTTATCACGAATGATGTTTACCGCCGGCTCGAGCTGGTCGGCTTGCTTGAGAGCGGGCGTCCGTCTTGGACCGCCGCTGGGCTTTTGGTGTTCGTTTTGTTGCTGCTTGCTCCGCTCATTTATTATTTTCGGACGGAAACGACGAATGAAAAGCTGTCGCTTTATACAGCCATTTTTGCGTTGATGATGACGACAATGGCGCTCATTCGCCTTCTGCCATCTAGCGGCGCTGTTTCCATCGGTTACCTTGTGCCGGCGGCGTTCGGGCCGATGCTCGTCCGCATTTTGCTCGGAGAGCGGCTCGCGATGATGACGACCATCATCGGAGCAGTGTGCGGCAGTTTGCTGTTCAATGAGGAAATTGGAACGGCCGGCGCGGTGTCGGTGTCGTTGATTGTTTACTTTCTTGCCGGCGGCTTGGCCGGGACGTTTTGTCTGCCAAAGGAGCTGGCGAAAGCGAACATTTGGCGGGCCGGCGTGTTTGTCGCCGCGGTCAATATCGTTTCGCTTTTTTCGCTGTTGCTGTTAAAAAACGGTCGCTATTCGCCGACGGAAATCGGCTTGTTGGTGCTGATGGCGGCGGCCTCAGGGGTTTTTTCTGCCATTTTGACGATCGGTCTCTTGCCGGTGTTGGAGGCGGCGTTTGGCATTTTGTCGCCGCTTCGGCTCATTGAACTGTCCAATCCGAACCATCCGCTCTTGCGCAAGTTGCTCACTGAAGCGCCGGGGACGTACCATCATAGCATTATGGTCGCCAATTTGGCCGAAGCGGCGTGCGAGGCGATCGGCGCCGACGGCTTGCTGGCGCGCGTCGCCTGCTACTACCATGACATCGGCAAGACGAAGCGGCCGCGCTATTTCATCGAAAATCAAATAGGCGGCAATCCGCATGACCATTTGTCGCCGCAGTTGAGCAAAAATATTATTATCGCCCATGTCGCCGACGGCGTCGCTTTGCTGCGCAAGCACCGGCTGCCGAAGGAGATCATCGACATCGCCGAACAGCACCACGGCACGACGCTGCTGAAGTATTTTTATCATAAGGCGCGCGAGCAAACCGAGTTTGTCTCGGAAGCGGAGTTTCGTTATCCCGGGCCGAAGCCGCAGACGAAAGAAGCGGCGGTCATCAACATCGCCGACAGCGTCGAAGCGGCTGTTCGCTCGCTATCCAACCCGTCGCAGGAAAAAATCGAGAAGATCGTCCGGTCGATCATCGCTGATCGCTTGCAGGACAACCAGCTGAACGAGTGCGACATTACGCTGAAGGAGTTGGAACTCGTCGCCCGTTCGCTTTGCGAGACGTTAAACGGCGTCTTCCATTCGCGCATCGAATACCCAGAAGTACGAAAGGAAAAGGTGAAGCATGCATGACCATTCACATTGATTTTCTAGATGAAACGAACGAGGTGACCGCTGAGCAAATCGAGACGATCGAGCGGCTGCTCGCCGAGGCGGCGGCCCTTGAAAACGTGCCGGACGGGGCGGAGGTGAGCGTCACATTTGTGGACAACGAACGCATCCGCGCGATGAATCGCGACTATCGCGGCAAAGATGCGCCGACCGATGTGCTTTCGTTTGCTCTTGAGGAGGAAGGGGAAGAAGAGGTTCACATCGTCGGCGCTGATATGCCGCCGGTGCTCGGCGATATCGTCATTTCGATTCCGAAGGCAAAAGAGCAGGCGGCAGCCTATGGACATTCGTTCATGCGCGAGCTCGGGTTTTTGGCTGTGCACGGTTTCTTGCACCTGCTTGGTTACGATCATGGGACAGAAGAGGAAGAGCGCGTCATGTTCGCCAAGCAGGAAGACATCTTGGCGAGGTTCGGGTTGACAAGATAATGCGCGGCAAACGAGAGCGAGACCGGTTTGCTTGGGCGTGGGCGGGAATGAAGGCGGCGGTGAAAGAGGAAGCTCATTTGCGCTTCCACTTGGCGGCCGCTGTTGTCGTCTTTGCCGCCGGGTGGGTCGTTGGGCTGTCGCGCTGGGAGTGGATCGTGCTGCTCATGGCGGTCGGCGCGGTCATTGCGCTTGAGCTTGTCAACACGGCTATTGAGCGCGCCGTCGATTTGGCGACGGGTGAGTTTCATCCGTTGGCGAAAGCGGCGAAAGACATCGCTGCCGCGGCGGTGCTCGCGGCGGCCGGATTTGCGGTTGTGATCGGCATTTTGCTGTTTTGGCCGCATCTTCGCTAAACGAATGAGAGAGAAAATTCGAATTTTTCTGTTACATTTTGATTTCAAATGATGAAATGGATGGCGTTTTTTTGTAAAATAAAAGAAAGCAGCGTTTGCTTGCAGGAAAGGAAGAGTCAACTCGTGGAGATTGAGCAGCTCATTGTCGAAGCGAAAAAAGCGCGCGAACTCGCCTACGTGCCGTACTCGAAGTTTCCAGTCGGCGCCGCGCTGTTGACGAAAGGCGGCAGTGTGTACCGCGGCTGCAACATTGAAAACGCCGCCTACAGCGTGTGCAATTGTGCGGAGCGGACCGCGTTGTTTAAGGCATATTCGGAAGGGGAGAAGGAGTTCACTGCTCTTGCGGTCATCGCCGACACTCCCCGCCCGGTGCCGCCGTGCGGCGCATGCCGCCAAGTGATCGCCGAACTTTGCCACGGCGATATGAAAGTCATTTTAGCCAACCTCAAAGGCGATGTGAAAGTCATGACAGTCAGCGAATTGCTGCCAGAAGCTTTTTCAGCGGAGGATTTGCATGCGTAAAGAAGGATACAAATCAGGATTTGTTGCCATTATCGGAAGACCAAACGTAGGAAAGTCGACGTTTTTAAACCGCGTCATCGGGCAAAAAATCGCGATTATGAGCGATAAACCGCAAACGACGCGCAATAAGATTCAAGGCGTGTACACGGACGATGACGCGCAAATCATCTTTATCGACACGCCTGGGGTGCACAAACCGAAGCATAAGCTCGGCGACTTTATGATGAAAGTGGCGCTCAATGCGCTTCGCGAAGTGGATTTGATTTTGTTTATGGTCAATGCCGAGGAAGGATTTGGGCGCGGTGAGGCGTTCATCATCGAACGGCTGAAAGAAGTGGACACCCCGGTGTTTTTAGTCATCAATAAGATCGACCGCGTCCATCCGGATGAATTGCTGCCGCTCATTGACCGATACAAAGATTTGTACCCGTTTGCTGAAATCGTGCCGATTTCGGCGCTTGAAGGGAACAATGTCGACCGCCTGCTTGAGCAAATTAAAGAGCGGCTGCCGGAAGGGCCGCAATATTATCCGCCGGACCAGATTACTGACCATCCGGAGCAGTTTATCATCGCCGAGCTCATTCGCGAGAAAGCGCTTCACTTAACGCGCGAGGAAGTTCCGCACTCGATTGCTGTCGTCGTCGAACGCATCGAGCGGCGAGAAGGGTCGCCAACGGTGTATATTAGCGCGGTGATCGTTGTGGAGCGCGATTCGCAAAAAGGAATCATCATCGGCAAGCAAGGCCGGATGCTGAAGGAAATCGGACAGCGGGCGCGCGCTGACATCGAAGCGCTGCTTGGGTCAAGAGTGTTTTTGGAACTGTGGGTCAAAGTGCAAAAAGACTGGCGCAACCGCCTTTCGCAGCTGCGTGATTTCGGGTTCCGTGAAGACGAGTATTGACGGTTAGAAAATTTTACGCGACATAAACCGTTTTTGCCTGAGCCAACCTATAGGTAAACCACCAATACGCAATGCCTGCAGGCGGAAAGAGGTGTCATTCCATGCTTGAGTTTACGTGGAAGTTGTTTAGCCAAACAGGCAATATCGACACGTACCTCCTATTTAAAGAGTTGGAACGAGAGCAACAGTTTGGCGGTGAAGAGCAAAACGCTGAACAGAAAGAAATCGACCAGCCGATCTCGTAGCATCGTTGTTGGTAGAAGCGGTGGTGATGGGATGTTCGAAACGTGTGAAGCGATCGTCATGCGGACGGTCGATTATGGCGAAACAAATAAAATTGTCACATTGTTTACCCGAGAATGGGGAAAGGTGGCTGCGATGGCAAGGGGAGCGAAAAAGCCAAGCAGCCGCCTTTCTGCTGTTACGCAGCCGCTCTCATATGGCCATTATGTCATCCGCCGCAGCCGCGGCGTCGGCGTTCTTCACCAGGGAGAGCTCATCGACTCGATGCGGGCGCTGCGCGAAGATTTGTTTGCCGCCGCCTATGCGGTGTATATTGTAGAGCTCACCGACAAAAGCACGGAAGAGCAAAAGCGCAATCCGTACTTGTTTGAGCTTCTTTTGCAGACACTACAATATATGAGCGAAGGCCGCGATTTAGAGATTTTGACGTTCATTTACGAAATGAAAATGCTTGCAGTGCTTGGCATTCCGCCGGTGCTGGACCGTTGTGCCCGCTGCGGGGCGACGGAGGGGCGCTTCTCGTTTTCCGTCAAGGAGGCGGGCTTCCTTTGCCATCGCTGCGAGGCGTCCGATCCCCATCGGTTCCCGCTCTCTTCGGCTTCCGTCCGGCTGTTGCGCCTCTTTTTTCATATCGATCTTGCTCGGCTTGGATCCATATCGGTGAAAGAAAGCACAAAGATGGAGCTGGGCGCCGTATTGTCCGCCTATTATGATGAATATGCCGGCCTGTCGCTGAAGACGAAGCGTTTTTTGCAGCAAATCGGTGAACTGAAAGACAAGCTCAGCCCCGACGGAGGGCAAGGAGCATCATTTTCATTGTGAATGGGGCGTGTAGTATAATATAAATGAGAGTGATAGCGTGTGGGACCTTTTTTGGCAAGGTGGTGAACGACGATCGAACTAAATAAACGCCAAGAGCAGATTTTGCAAATTGTGAAAGACTACGGGCCGATCACCGGAGAAAGCATCGCTGAGAAACTGAACTTAACGAGGGCGACGCTGCGGCCGGATTTGGCCATCTTGACGATGGCTGGCTACTTGGAAGCACGGCCGCGCGTCGGCTATTTCTATACGGGAAAAACCGGCAAGCAGCTGTTCGCCGATAAAATGAAAAAGATGAAAGTCGAGGATTACCAATCGATTCCGGTTGTCGTCAATGAGAATGTGAGCGTCTATGATGCGATCGTCACAATGTTTCTAGAGGACGTCGGCACGCTGTTTGTCGTCGATGACGAGTCGTTGCTTGCGGGCGTTTTGTCGCGCAAAGATTTGTTGCGCGCAAGCCTCGGCAAGCAGGAACTGACGGCGATCCCGGTCAATATTATTATGACGCGGATGCCGAACATCGCCGTTTGCTACAAGGACGACCCGCTCATTGACGTGGCTGAACAGCTGATTGAAAAACAGATCGATGCCATGCCGGTCGTGCGCAAAACGGAGAAAGGATATGAAGTGATCGGCCGTATTACGAAAACGAATATAACGAAAGCATTCGTGTCGCTAGCCAAAGAGGACTAAATCCAAACAAAGGAGGAGAAGAATGAACCAGCGCCTTGTTTACGTCGTATCCGATTCCGGCGGGGAAACGGCCGAGCTTGTCGTCAAAGCGGCGGCCAGCCAGTTTCACGCCTCGCCGATTCAAGTGAAACGCGTCCCGTATGTGGAAGATAAAACGACATTGGCTGAAGTCGTCGCTTTAGCGAAAATGAACCGCGCCATTATCGCGTTTACGCTCGTCGTTCCGGAGATGCGGGAATTCTTGCTCGCCGAAGCGGCGCGCGAAGGGGTCGTCGCATACGATATCATCGGTCCGCTCATTGAAAAGATGAGCAATTTGTTCCAGCTGACGCCAAGATATGAGCCGGGTCAAGTGCGCGTACTTGACGAAGATTACTTCAAAAAGATTGAAGCGATCGAATTTGCCGTCAAATACGATGACGGGCGCGACCCGCGCGGCATTTTGCGCGCCGATATCGTGCTCATCGGCGTATCGCGCACATCGAAAACACCGCTGTCGCAATATTTGGCGCATAAGCGGCTGAAAGTGGCGAATGTGCCGATCGTTCCAGAGGTCGAGCCGCCGGAGCAGCTGTTTCGAGTCGGTCCGGGGAAATGCTTCGGCTTGAAAATCAGTCCGGATAAACTGCTTTCGATCCGCCGCGAGCGGCTGAAATCGCTCGGCCTGAACGACCAGGCGATTTACGCCAATATGGATCGAATCAAAGAGGAGCTCGCTTATTTTGATGAAGTCGTGAAAAAAATCGGCTGCGACGTCATCGATGTGACGAACAAGGCGGTCGAAGAGACGGCGAGCATCATTATGAAAAAGTTGAAGCGCTAGCTTCGCCTCATCCGCACGATTTCTTGATTGGAGTCGTGCGTTTTCTTATGGCATATTGCCGCGATTTATATTATAATAAAAAATTGCGAGAAAAATGACCTATATAGGTTTAGAGCGGCCATGAGACGAGTAAACTATTTATAGCCGCTTGTCAAGAAGAACGAAAAAAAGATTTTCGACAAAGTTGTCAATCATTCGGCAAAAAAGCAGGATTTTTTTGCGATGGTGTAGAATAATAGGGGGTGTAAAGCAACCCTTGCTTTGAGAGCGCGGTCATCTGCTGCATAAGATCATCAAGAAAAAAGTGAAATTTTCTTTTTCTTGCTGAAATATAATATACCGAAGCGCATCTTCGAGATGCACCGCTCTGATGAATCTTTGTCCAGACGGCGGGCTGAGGGGCGGGAAGCGGATGATCAAGCCAGCCGACTTTACGGGCAAGGGGGCGAAACGAACGTTTTGAAAAAATTTGTCGAAATGGAAAGGAAAATCGGCTTGCTGCCGAGAATAAATACGATACGGGGTTGTTCGTATGGGACATCGCATTCCCGAGGAAACGATTGAAGCCATCCGCCGCGGCGTTGACATCGTTGACGTCATTGGCGAATACGTCCAGTTGAAAAAGCAAGGCCGCAACTATTTTGGCTTATGCCCGTTTCATGGAGAAAAGACGCCATCGTTTTCCGTTTCCCCAGAAAAGCAAATTTTCCACTGCTTCGGCTGCGGGGCAGGGGGGAATGCCTTTACGTTTTTAATGGATATCGAAGGCATTCCGTTTGTGGAAGCGGCGAAACGTCTTGCGGCCAAAGCAGGGATCGACTTGTCCGCCTATGAGCTGGACAGCCGCGGGAGTGATGGCAGCCGGGCCGACGAGGCGAAGGCGATGGTCGAAGCACACACGTTGTTGAAACGATTTTACCATCATTTGCTTGTCCATACAAAAGAAGGACAAGCCGCGCTCGATTATTTGCAGGTGCGCGGGTGGACAAAAGAAACGATCGACCGATTTGAAATCGGCTATGCGCCGGATGTTCCTGATGCCGCCGTCAGGTTGCTGGAGAGCCGTTCGTTTCCGTTGGTGTTGATGGAAAAGGCGGGCTTGTTGGTGAAAAAAGAAGACGGGCGATACGTCGACCGCTTCCGGAATCGGATTATGTTTCCGATCCATGATCATCGCGGCGAGACGGTTGGTTTTTCCGGCCGTCTGCTCGGCGACGGGCAACCAAAGTACATGAACAGCCCAGAAACGCCGATTTTCCGCAAAGGCACGCTTTTGTATTTTTTTCACGAGGCGCGCATGTCAATCCGCAAGCGTCAAGAGGCGCTGCTCGTTGAAGGATTTGCCGATGTCATCTCTGCCGTGCAGGCCGGCGTTGACTATGTGGTGGCAACGATGGGAACGTCGCTGACCGAGGAGCAGGCACGCATTTTGCGCCGCCATGCGGAAACGGTCACGATTTGCTATGACGGCGACAGCGCCGGAACGGAAGCCGCCTGGCGCGCCGCCGAACAATTGAGCGCGTTCGGGTGCCGCGTGAAGGTAGCGTTGCTCCCGGACGGGCTGGATCCAGATGAATATATACGCACTTGCGGCGCCGACCGTTTTGCCGAAGAGATCGCCGCCGCCCGGCCGCTCATGGCGTTTAAAATGGATCGTTTGCGGCGGGGAAAAAATTTGCAGGAAGAAGGCGACCGGCTCCGTTATATCGAGGAAGCGCTCCGAGAAATCAGCAAGCTGTCGAGCCCGGTGGAAAAAGATTATTATATGCGCCAGCTTGCGGATGAGTTTTCGTTGTCGCTCTCCGCGCTTTACGAACAGTTGTCCCGCTCCAAGCCGGAACAGCCAAAGCCGCAGGTGAATGACGGCGGAAAACCGGTCCGGCCGGCATTGACGAAAAAATTGCTTCCGGCCTTTCAAAATGCCGAGCGGTTGCTGCTTGCCCATATGATGCGGAGCCGCGATGTGGCGTTCATCGTTCAGGAGCAGGTCGGCGGCCGATTTAATATCGAAGAGCATCGGGCGTTGGCTGCTTACATTTACGCCTTTTACGAAGAGGGGCATGAAGCCGACCCCAGCGCGCTCATGTCTCGGCTTCCCGGCGAGTTGCGGACGCTGGCGAGCGAGCTGTCGCTTTTGTTGGTCGCAGACGACGTTTCCGATCGGGAGCTTGCCGATTGCATCCGGCATGTGTTGAATCACCCGAAATGGTTAATGCTAAAGGAAAAAGAGCAAGAAAAGACGGAAGCGGAGCGAAGAAAAGACTTTTTGACGGCCGCCCGCATCGCGAAAGAGATGATTGAGATGAAAAAAATGTTATCTTCTTCATAACATGGTGGTATGAGTTTTTAAAGGAGGTAATGAAATGGCTGAAAAACCAGCCCAATCAAAGCAGGCTGAAGCTGCCGGCGAATCGCTTGAACAAGTGAAAGAGCAACTCGCTGAGCTCGGCAAAAAGCGGGGGATCCTCACCTATGAGGAAATCGCTGAGCGGTTGTCTGGCTTTGATTTGGACTCCGACCAGATGGATGAGTATTATGAATACCTCGCTGAGCAGGGCATTGAAGTGATCAGCGAATCCGACCTTGAAGCCGATCCGGACATCGACGACTTGGCCAAAGAGGAAGAATTCGACTTAAATGACTTGTCCGTTCCTCCCGGCGTCAAAATCAATGACCCGGTGCGCATGTACTTGAAGGAGATCGGCCGCGTGCCGCTGTTGTCGGCGGAAGAAGAAATCGAGCTGGCGAAACGGATCGAGCAAGGCGATGAAGAAGCGAAACGCCGGCTGACGGAAGCGAACCTCCGCCTCGTCGTCAGCATCGCCAAACGGTATGTCGGCCGCGGCATGCTCTTTCTTGATTTGATTCAAGAAGGGAACATGGGGCTGATCAAGGCGGTCGAAAAGTTTGACTATCGGAAAGGCTACAAGTTCAGCACGTACGCGACCTGGTGGATCCGCCAAGCCATCACAAGGGCGATCGCCGATCAGGCGCGGACGATCCGCATCCCGGTTCATATGGTCGAAACGATCAATAAACTGATCCGCGTCCAACGGCAATTGCTCCAAGACCTCGGGCGCGAACCAACGCCGGAAGAAATCGCCGAGGAAATGGATTTGACACCGGAAAAAGTGCGGGAAATTTTGAAAATCGCCCAAGAACCGGTGTCGCTCGAGACGCCGATCGGCGAGGAAGATGACTCGCATCTTGGCGATTTCATCGAAGACCAAGACGCGACATCGCCATCCGAGCACGCTGCTTACGAGCTGTTGAAAGAGCAGCTCGAAGATGTGCTTGATACGCTGACGGATCGCGAGGAAAATGTGCTGCGTCTCCGCTTCGGGCTTGACGACGGACGGACGCGGACGCTCGAAGAAGTCGGCAAAGTGTTCGGCGTGACGCGCGAACGCATCCGTCAAATTGAAGCCAAAGCGTTGCGCAAGCTGCGCCATCCAAGCCGCAGCAAACGGCTGAAAGACTTTTTAGAGTGACCGTTTTGTTCGATAGTTTACTTCTTCGGAAGTAAACTATTTTTTCTTTCTTTATGGGAAAGGTGGTCTATCTATGAATCGGCAACGACGGGAAACGATCATCCAAGAAATCGAATATTGGAAACGTTCGCGCCTTCTGCCGGAACATTATTGCGACTATTTGCTCGCGTTGTACACGGAAGGAGACGCCCGTTCGCACGGACGACGGTGGCGCAGCGCGCTCGCCGCTGGTCTCTGTTTATTGCTTCCAGCCGCTGCTCTTGTCATTTATTTTACTGAATTGTCATTCGTTTTGCAAACGCTCCTTTTCGCCCTATTTTTGGCTGCCTGCTTGTTCTTTTGTTGGCGGTGGCGGAACAAGCGAGAGCTCCTTCACTTTCCGCTCATCGGAAGCGCCTGGATTTTGCTTATGGCATCCATTCTTGAGGTTGATCGGTATTTTCCCAGGCAAACGGGTGCGCTAGTAGCTGTCGTGCTCGGAAACTGTGTTCTCTGGTTTGTTGTCGGCCGCCTGCTTCACCTTCGCTACTTTTCGCTCGCCGCTGTCAGCGGGGCGTTGCTTGTAACCGCCGCCATCTGGTGGCGCTGAGGCGTGTTGTTGCCTTTTCGGCAACTTAGGGCTTTTCCTTGTCCATTATTTACAGTAAAATAAAATTGTTTGCAGCGTTCTTCATTATACATAAGGGAGGTAAAAGAGATGAACCGCAATCCGCTCATCCCGTTTTTCATCATCATGGCATTCGGGATTGTGCTGACGTTCGTCTTGTCGTTTAAAGGGCTAGGCGATGCGAAGGAAATGGCCAAAGAGAAAAAAGGCGGCGAAAAAACGGAACAAACGGCCGAATTCAACCCAGAACAGTTTTACCAACAAACGTGTTCTGGCTGTCACGGCCAAAACTATGAAGGCGGCGTCGGTCCATCGTTGAAAGGGGTCGGGCAACGGCTGTCGATGGACCAAATTAAAGACGTCATCCAACACGGGCGCGGCAACATGCCGCCAGGGCTTGTGCCGGCGGATAAAGCCGATGCCATGGCGAAATGGCTCGCCGGTTTAAAATAATGGATGGTGAACATCCCTTTGCTTTTTGGCAAGGGGATGTTTTGTTTAGTACAATAGAGGCGCGCGGTGTTGGAGAGGAAAGGAGGGGAAGGCGAACCGCCTTCGCGCTGCAGGTGGCGGAAGGTTGGTTGCCATTGCGGTGCTATGAACGAATTTCGCCTGTCGAAACGGCTGGAAACGGTCGCCTCATTCATTCCAAAAGGGGCGGTGCTTGCTGACATCGGGTCGGATCATGCGTATTTGCCTTGCTATGCCTGCTTGCACGGCTGCGCATCAAAAGCCATTGCCGGCGAGGTGGCGGACGGACCGTTCCGCCTAGCGCAGCAGCAAGTCGAGAAGTCCGGGCTTTCTCATCTCATTTCCGTGCGCAAAGGGGATGGGCTTTCGGTCCTTGCCTCGGGGGAGGCGGACTGCATCACGATCGCCGGCATGGGTGGGGCGCTTATCGCCCGCATTTTGGGCGACGGAAAGGAAAAGCTTGCCGGTGTCAAACGGCTCATTTTGCAACCGAACATCGGTGCGGAACTTGTTCGCCGTTGGCTTCTTGATCATGGGTGGGAGCTCGTGGCTGAGCGCATTTTGAAAGAAGATGGGCAAATTTATGAAGTACTCGTCGCCGAGCCTGGCGCCCCCCGACGGCCTTACCGACATCTTGAGGCGGAGCTGCTCCTTGGACCGTTTTTGCGCCGGGAAAACAGCGAGGTGTTCCGCGAAAAGTGGAAGCGCGAGATTGAAAATTGGAAACGGATCATCGCTGATTTGACGGCCAAAGGGCAAAGTGAAGCGGCTGAGCGGAAAAAGCGTGAACTGGAGAGAAAAGTTCAATTGGTGGAGGAGGCGTTGTTATGAGCCGCGTTCCGTACGGCTATGAAATCATTCAGCTTCTTGAGCAGCTTGCTCCGAAACAGTTGGCGATGGAAGGGGATCGGATCGGTCTGCAAATCGGGACGCTAAACAAGCCGGTCAAAAAAGTGATGATCGCTCTTGATGTGCTCGAAGATGTCGTTGTCGAAGCGATCGATCAGCAAGTGGATTTAATCATCGCCCACCACCCGCCGCTGTACCGCCCGCTGAAGCAATTGCTGACTGATGATGGGCACGGGCGGATGATCGCCGCGTGCATCAAGCATGACATTGCGGTGTACGCCGCCCATACGAATTTGGATGTGGCCGATGGCGGTCTGAACGATTGGCTTGCCGAGGCGCTCGGCTTAAACGATACGGCTGTGCTTGTGCCGACGTATACCGAACCGTTGAAAAAGCTCGTTGTTTATGTGCCGGTGACGCATGCTGAGGTGGTGCGGAAGGCCTTAGGCGATGCCGGCGCCGGGCATATCGGCCGCTACAGCCATTGCACGTTCAACAGCCGCGGCGTCGGCACGTTTTTGCCGCACGAAGGGGCGCGGCCGTTCATCGGCGAGCAAGGGCGGCTCGAGGAAGTTGAGGAAGTGCGCATCGAAACGATCGTGCCGGCCTCTCTTGAACGGGAAGCGATTCAGGCGATGCTGGCTGTTCATCCGTATGAGGAAGTGGCCTATGATATCTATCCGCTTGACAATGAAGGCCGCCGCTTCGGGCTCGGGCGCATTGGCCGGCTGCCGCAGCCGGTGACGCTTGGCGCTTTTGCCGAGCAGGTGAAAACGGCGTTTTCCGTTCCGGCGGTGCGCGTCGTTGGCCGGCTGGATGATCTCGTGCAAACGGTCGCGGTGATTGGCGGGGATGGGAATAAGTTTGTCGCTGCCGCCGCATCGGCCGGGGCGGACGTATACGTGACAGGGGATGTGTATTACCACACCGCCCATGACGCCCAAGCGCTCGGCCTTCACATCATTGATCCGGGACATAATGTAGAAAAAATCATGAAAGAAGGCGTAGCCCGATACTTAATCACTGAGCTCTCGAAACGTCAATGGGAGGCAGAAGTGGTTGCTTCCAGCGTCCATACTGATCCGTTTCAGTTCGTATGAACGGCCAACGAAAAAGGCTGTCCTGGATGAGCGGTTCAACCGTTTGTCCAAGACAGCCTCTCTTTATGGATGAAACAACCGTCACTCTTCTTTCTTTGTTTTCACTTTCGGCAAGATTTTTTGCAGCGGCACTTTCCGTTCCCTCTTCCATGTCGATGGGTCGTTCGGGTCAAACTGCTCCAAAAAGTCGATCACTTCTTTCGTAATCGGCGTCGGGGTGGAAGCGCCGGCGGTGACAGCGACTTTTTTCGCATCTTTAATCCAGTTGATGTCGATTTCCGTCACATCAGCGACGCGATACGCCTTCGTGCCGGCGATCTCTTCCGATACTTGGGCGAGGCGGTTCGAGTTGTTGCTGCGCGGGTCGCCGACGACGATCGTCACATCGGCTTCCTTCGCCTGCTCAGCGACCGCCTCTTGTCGAAGCTGGGTGGCCAGGCAAATTTCTTTATGCATTTCCACGTGCGGGTATTTTTCTTTCACTTTCGCCATGATGTCGGCGACGTCCCATTGGCTCATCGTCGTTTGGTTCGTCACCATGATGCGCTCATTGTGAATGGACAGCCGTTCGACATCATCAATGGTTTCCACAAGATGGATTCTTTCCGGATTGATGCCGACCGCTCCTTCCGGTTCCGGATGTCCTTTTTTGCCGATATAGATGATATCGTAGCCATCGGCGAGCTTTTGTTCGATGAGCCGATGCGTTTTTGTCACATCGGGGCATGTCGCATCAATCGTGACAAGTCCCTTTTCGAGCGCTCGTTTTTTTACTTCCGGTGAGACGCCGTGGGCGGTGAAAATGACGGTGCCCTGGTCGATTTTTTCCAAAATTTCCAAACGATTTTCTCCATCGAGCGTGATGATGCCTTCTTCGGCAAACGCGTCCGTGACGTGCTTATTATGGACGATCATGCCGAGAATGTAAATCGGACGCGGCAAAGATGGGTCCAACGCCGCGTTGCGGGCGATGACCATTGCATCGACCACCCCGTAGCAATACCCGCGCGGGGTAATTTTAATCACTTCCATCATATTCCCTCCCTGCCGCCGGTTGTGCGGCGGTTGTTCACCTTCCATTATATCGGAGCACCGGGGAGAAGACAAAGAATAACCGCCCTAAACAGCGGGTGCGCTAGGGCGGGGAAAGAAACTAGATATACAGTTTCGGCTTGGAAGGCTTCGGGGCGGCCGGTGCTTCTTTTTCTTGCGGCTCTTCGCGCTTTGCCTGCGGAACGGAGCGTTTTTTTGGCGCCTTGGCGGCCGGCTTTTGTTTCGTTTCGTTGGCCGGTGCGCTTTCCGACGTTGTTTCGCCTTCCCCTTCATCGGCCGGTTTCAACTCGCGGAAAATGCGGATCATCGCCGGAAGATTGCGGATGAGCGGTCCATACTGTTGCACCATCGGCATGACGTTTTGTGCGATGCCAAGCATTTTTTGCACGTTGTTTAACATGCCAACCAAGCCGCCGCCCGTGTTGGATGCGGCGGTGTTAGCGGCGTTGGACAGCAACGGCAGCCCCCACGGAGACGATGCAGCAGCCGGCGGCTGCCCGCGCGAAAACAAGCGGGCCAAGAAGCCGCCGGGGCCGCTGGGGCCAAAAGGCGGCGCCGGCATGCGGGCGAACGGGGATGGCGGCCTTCCGGCAAACGGAGAAGGCATCATCGGGGGCCGACTGTATCTCATAGCAGCTTCCTCCTTTCGGTCGTGCGGATGAACGAATGTCCTCCTTTCTACAATATGCGGGCAAGGCGGGAAAGGTTTGTTGCAGGATCGTCTTTAGTTGCGGCAGGGGGCAGCGATTCGCTATAATGATGAAGCGGACGAAGCGGTGCCCATATGCCATTTAAAATGTTCACGTTTACGCTTTTTTATGGAGCCAGCCAGTATTTGATCGACTGTCGGGTGATCGAACCATACCGCTTCCAGACCGATGCATGGATTTGTGAAACGGTTGGTTGTTCCGTCTTCCGTCGCGTCAAAGCTTGCCGCCGACAGTCGGAAAAATAGACGGCACGCTTTTGGGCCAACGAGATGGGAAACCTTCCAGTTGCATTTATTTCATAGAAGGGAGTGGTGCTTGATGACAGAAACGCAGTTCACTCGTTTTTCATTTCAGCCGTTTATCATCGAAGCGATCGAGACGCTTCGTTTTTATAAACCGACGGAAATTCAAGAGCGCATCATTCCGGGGGCGCTGCGCGGCGAAAGCATGGTCGGCCAATCGCAAACCGGAACGGGAAAAACACATGCGTACTTATTGCCGATCATTGAAAAAATCAAGCCGGAACGCGCCGAAGTGCAAGCCGTCATCACGGCGCCGACGCGCGAGTTAGCGACGCAAATTTATCACGAAACGCTGAAAATTACGAAGTTTTGCCCGAAAGATCGGATGATCGTCGCCCGTTGCTTGATCGGCGGGACGGATAAGCAAAAAGCGCTCGAAAAGCTCAACGTGCAGCCGCATATTGTCATCGGCACGCCGGGGCGCATCAACGATTTCATTCGCGAGCAGGCGCTTGATGTGCATACGGCCCACATCCTTGTCGTCGATGAAGCTGACTTGATGCTCGATATGGGCTTTATCACTGATGTCGACCAAATCGCCGCCCGGATGCCGAAAGACTTGCAAATGCTCGTCTTTTCAGCGACGATTCCGGAAAAGCTGAAGCCGTTTTTGAAAAAATATATGGAAAACCCGACCTTTGTCCACGTCGACCCGAAGCGGACGGCGAACCAAAACATCGAACATGTGCTCATCCCGCTGCGTGGACGCGAGAAAACAAAACTGCTCCGTGATGTGCTCCTCAGCTACAACCCGTATTTGGCCATCGTATTTGTCAACACAAGGAAAATGGCTGACGAGGTCGCCGACCGTCTCGCTGAGCAAGGGTTGAAAGTCGGCGTGCTGCACGGCGATTTGACGCCGCGCGAGCGGAGAAAGATGATGAATCTTATCCGCGATTTGGAGTTTCAATATGTCGTCGCGACCGATTTGGCGGCGCGCGGCATCGATATTGAAGGCGTCAGTCATGTCATCAACTACGAGTTGCCTGATGATCTGCAGTTTTATATTCACCGGGCCGGACGGACGGCGCGCGCTGGCTATAGCGGCATTGCGGCGACGATTTACGAGCCGTCTGACCAAGATGCGATTGCCTGGTTGGAAAAAATGGGAATTTCGTTTGTCCACCGTGATCTCGTGCGCGGCGAATGGAAGGAGCTGCCGCCGTGGAACCGGCGGAGCAAGCGGGCGGGCGAAAAAGATGACGAACTGGCGCTGCTTTTCGCCAAACTGAAAAAAACGAAGCAGGTGAAGCCGGGCTACAAAAAAAAGTTGCGCGCGGAGCTGGAGAAGAAGAAAAAGCGGCTTGGCCGCTTCAAAAAATCATAATCGCCGTCCGCCTTTAACGCAAAGAAAAGGGAGAGAAGAACATGTTAAAAATCGGTTCACATGTTTCCATGAGCGGAAAGAAAATGCTGCTGGCCGCCAGCGAGGAAGCGGCCTCCTACGGAGCGAACACGTTTATGATTTACACCGGGGCGCCGCAAAACACAAAGCGCAAGTCGATTGAAGAGCTCAACATCGAAGCCGGGCGCCAGCATATGCAAGCGCACGGCATCGAAGAGATTGTCGTCCACGCCCCGTATATCATCAATATCGGCAATACGACCAATCTCGATACGTTTTCGCTGGGCGTCGACTTTTTGCGCGCGGAAATCGAGCGGACGGAAGCCATTGGAGCCAAACAGCTTGTGCTCCATCCAGGCGCTCACGTCGGCGCAGGGGTGGAAGCCGGACTTCGCCAAATTATTCGTGGACTGAATGAAGTGTTGACGCGCGAACAGAACGTGCAAATCGCCCTAGAAACGATGGCCGGCAAAGGGTCGGAATGCGGGCGGACGTTTGAGGAGCTCGCGTACATTATCGACGGCGTCGCCTATAATGATAAGCTGTCCGTTTGCTTTGATACATGCCATACGCATGACGCCGGCTATGACATCGTCAACGATTTTGACGGCGTCCTTGAGGAGTTTGACCGGATCATCGGTCTCGGGCGGCTGAAAGTACTGCACATCAACGACAGCAAAAACCCGCGCGGCAGCCGGAAAGACCGCCATGAAAACATCGGTTTCGGCCATATCGGGTTTGCTGCGCTCAACTATATCGTCCATCACCCGCAGCTTGAGGATATTCCGAAAATTTTAGAAACCCCATACGTGGGCGAGGACAAACACAACAAAAAACCACCGTACAAGCACGAAATCGCCATGCTGCGGGCGCAGTCGTTCGATGACCAGTTGCTTGAAAAAATCAACGCTGGGGCGGAATGAGAAAAGGGCTATGCGCCCTTTTATTTTTTTTGCACGAATTTCAAAAATAGCTCGTTCGCTTTTCGAGCGATGTCCGGCGAGGTGATTTTCGCTAACTCTCGCACCCATTTTTTCCGCTCCTCGGGGTCAAAGACGTTAATGTCGTTCGTCCGGGCGAGATGAAGAATTTGTTTCGCTTGGCTTGTCGTGATGGGCAAGCCGTACTCTCGGCTGTACGCAACGAGTTCTTCCGGGGTGATCGTTTTTAATTTTTGCTTGACAAGCTGTTGGTAAATGTTCATCGCAGCCGCCTCCTTGCTTCTGTTCCATCATATGACGTGAATGGAAAAGGCGTGTATGGTATAATAGAAAAAACAAAAAGGGAAAGGGTGGTAGTTTGGTGTCAAAACAGCATAAAAAAGAACCGCTAGGCCATGTGTTGTATCGGGTGTTGATGATCGCCATCGGCGCCTCTTTGGCGGCGTTTGCCATCGAGCGGCTGCTCGTTCCGAACAAAATGATCGACGGCGGCATCATTGGCATATCGCTGATTCTGGACTACTTGACTCCGGACGAATGGCGGCTGCTCAATTTCGCCACGCTCGTCATCCTCTTAAACGCCCCGTTCATGTATTTCGGCTACAAGCAAATCGGAAAAACGTTCATGCTGTCAACGATTTTAGGCGTCGTGATCCTCGGCGTCACCGAACGGCTGTTTCACCATCTTTCCCCGCTGACGACCGAGCCGATTTTAGCCACCGTTTTTGGCGGGTTGTCGCTCGGTCTTGGCGTCGGATTGGTCATCCGTCATGGCGGATCGCTCGATGGGACGGAAATTTTGGGGATTTTGATGACGAAAAGAATCCCGTTTTCGGTCGGCGAGTTTGTCATGTTTGTCAACGTTTTTATTTTTGGCTGGGCGGCGTTTGTGTTTGGCCTCGAGCCAGCCATGTATTCGGTGATGACGTACTACATCGCCTCAAAAACGATCGATGCGGTCATTGAAGGGCTTGACGAGACGCGGGCGGCCTTTATTGTGACCGATCATTATGAGGAAATTTCCGACGCCATTTTGCACCGGCTCGGCCGCGGGACGACGAAATTGCTCGGCAAAGGCGGATATACGGACGAGCAAAAGGAAATCATTTATGCAGTCGTCACGCGCTTGGAAGTGACAAAACTAAAATCGATCGTCAATGAAATCGACCCGGATGCGTTCATCACCATTATGCCGACGCATGAAGTGCGCGGCGCCCGCTTTAAATCAGCGATTCATTGAGGTTTACAAAACGCGGATGGTGGGGTATACTTGCATAGTGAAGCAAATCGGAATGATTCTGAATTAGCAAGGGAGAACCGCCATGGAAAATGGGCTTGTTGTGCAAATTGAGGATGTGTCGTTCCGCTATGAAAACGAGAACGTGCTTGAGCATGTTAGTTTAACGGTGCCGAAAGGGGCATTTTTAGGATTGGTCGGCCCGAACGGCTCGGGAAAATCGACGCTGCTCAAATGTGTGCTCGGCTTGTTAAAACCGAACAGCGGCCGCATTTTTTTGTTCGGCGAGCCGATTGAATCGTTTCGCGAATGGCATCGAATCGGTTTCGTGTCGCAAAAAGCGAACAGCTTCAACCGCAGCTTTCCGGCGACGGTTGAGGAAGTGGCGGCGAGTGGGTTGGCGGCCAAACGCGGCTTATTTCGGCCGCTGACACACGAAGACCGCCGTGCGGTCGAAGCGGCGCTCGCGGCCGTTGGGTTGAGCGGCCTGGCAAAGCGCAATATCGCGGAGCTGTCCGGCGGCCAGCAACAACGGGTATTTATCGCCCGCGCACTGGCGAGCAAGCCGGATTTGCTCATTTTAGACGAGCCGACGGTCGGCGTGGATGCGCGCCATGTGCATGAATTTTACGAACTGCTCGGCGACTTGAACCGCCGCGGCTTAACGCTTATCTTAGTGACGCATGACATCGGGACGATCACGGACCGGGTGACCGATATCGCCTGTTTGAACAAGCGCCTCTATTTCCATGGAAAGGCGGAAGAGTTCGAACATCTTGGCAACGAGGCGATTTCGCAGTTTTATGGCCATCCGCTCCATGTTCTCTCTCACGAGCATGAACGGGCGGAATGAAACGGTGACGGTGGAGGAATGACACGTGTGGGAAGCCATTTGGCAATACGAATTTTTGCGCAATGCGTTTGTTGCCGGCGTTTTGACCGGTTTTACGGCGCCATTGCTCGGCGTTTTTATTGTCGTTCGGCGGCTGTCGCTCATCGCTGATGCATTGAGTCATGTGACGCTCGCCGGCATTGCCGCCGGGCTCTTGCTTGGAAAAGCGGCGCCGGCAGCCGCGAGCTGGAACCCGCTTTACATCGGAATGGGGTTTTCCGTCGTCGGGTCGCTGTTTATCGAAAAGCTGCGCGCTGTGTATCGGCATTATGAAGAGCTTGCGATTCCAATCGTGTTGTCGTCCGGTCTTGGCTTGAGCGTCATTTTCATTTCGATGGCCAACGGGTTTACGACCGATTTGTTTTCGTATTTATTCGGCAGCGTCAGCGCCGTCAGCCGTGCTGATGTTTGGACAGCGTTTGCTGTCGCCGCAGCTGCCGCGATCGTGATTTTGACGTTTTACAAAGAGCTGTTTCTTCTTTCCTTTGACGAGGAATACGCCCGAGTCTCCGGCGTTCGCACCACATGGATCCATTTTTTGTTTATTGTGCTTGTTGCGCTCGTCATTGCTGCATCGATGCGCATCGTCGGCGTGCTCCTCATCTCGTCGCTCATGACGCTGCCGGTGGCGGCGAGCATCCGCATCGCCAAAAGTTTTAAACAGGTGATCGGGCTTTCGATTTTGTTCGGGGAGCTGGCCGTCATCGCCGGGCTCTGGGCGGCGTATGAGCTAGACTGGGCGCCGGGTGGAACGATCGTCATCGCAGCGGTTGTCATTTTGCTTTTCGCACTCGGATGGAAAAGGGGGCGGCAGCGATGAATATCGACGAAGCGTTGCAGTTGATGAAAGAGAAAGGATTTAAATATACGGAAAAACGGAGACAAATGCTTGAGTTGTTTGCCGAAAGCGACAAATACTTGACGGCCAAAGACGTGCTTGAAGCGCTCCGTCCCCTCTATCCGGGCTTGAGCGTTGATACTGTGTACCGCAATTTGTCGCTCTTTACGCTGCTTGGCATTTTGGAAATGACCGAGCTTTCCGGGGAGAAACATTTCCGTTTTGCCTGCGGCGCCCGCCGCCACCACCATCATTTCATTTGCATCCAGTGCGGAAAAACGAAGAAGATTGACGCTTGTCCGATGGACGGGTTTGCGGCGCAGCTCGATGGGTATGAGATCACGGACCATAAGTTTGAAATTTACGGCACATGTCCGCAATGTCAACAGAGGGGCTGATCCCAAAACGCATTCGCGTTTTGGATCAGCCCTTTGTTTATGGCTGGAGGCGCTGTTCGATTTCTCGCTTTGCTTCAAGCCAGTTATTGACGCGGATGACGTTTTCGGGGAGCGGGCCTTGGTTGTACGGGGTGTCGAACAAAATGACGGGAATGCCGCATGTTTTGGCGATTTCGCAGGCATTATCGTACTTGTCTTCAAAGAAGGCCGACAGCTTATATTGGCGGACGGCGGCGATTTTGTCGTGCGACCCAATCAGATCAATATGGTGGTAATGGACGCCGTGCCGCCGGAACCAGCGCTCGGTGAGATCATACAAATGGCGGCCGCGGGCGCTGATGTAATACAGCTCGTATTTGTCTTTCCAGCTGTCAATCACCTCAAGCGCATAGCGGGCAAGCGGAGCCCTCTCATAAATATCCGCTTCGTTTTCCTCAAGCCAGCGGTCCATTTCTTCCTCCGCCACGCCGTATAACGGCGCCAAATTGTATTGCGTAATGTCGTGTAATGCGAGCTCTTTGCCGAATGCTTCGTTTAAATACGGAATGAACGTGCTCGGACATGTCACCGTGCCGTCAATGTCGATGCCAAGCCGTTTTTTCACCGCTTCATCCTCCTGTTAGAAAATATTCACACTGATAAAATAACGCCGGTTTCTCATACTAATAATGCTTCTTACTTTAGGAAAGCGAGGGAAGCATATGGCAGACGACCGCGAGCGCACGTATAACGGAAGTTACGTGCAATCGATCGGAAAAGAGGAACCAGAACGCAATTTTATGGAAGAAACAGCGGCGGAAGTCGCTGAACCGATTCGCCGCGGCGACGAACGGGACGAAGAACGCGCGGACGGCGCCGGGCTCGGCTGGCTCGCTTTGGCCCTGTCCATCATCGCCTTGTTTATTTGGCCGATTTTGTTAGGGGCGGCCGGCATTATTGTCGGGTTTATCGCGCGCCGGCGCGGCGCAGAGACGCTCGGTGCGTGGGCCATCGGCATCGGCGTCATCGCTATTCTCGTCCGCCTGTTTATTATGCCGTTTTATACGTAAAAAGCGAGGGTGTCCCCAAGCGGGGACGCCCTTTCTCGTTGTGCAGGAACCTTCCGCTCATTGGGCGGCGCTGCCTTTCAGAGCGGCTTTGTTTTCCTTTTGCTTTGCAAAATATTCTTCCGCCAGCTTGTCGATTTCTTTTTTCAGTTCTTCCACCATTTGCTCTTCCGGTACTTTTCGGACGATTTTGCCGTGGCGGAACAACAAGCCTTCGCCACGGGCGCCGGCAATGCCGATGTCGGCTTCCCGTGCTTCCCCTGGTCCGTTGACGGCGCAACCGAGCACGGCGACTTTGATTGGCGCCTTAATTTTGGCGATATAGTCCTCGATTTCATTGGCGATGCTGATCAAATCGATCTCAATCCGCCCGCACGTCGGGCAGGAAATGAGCGTCGCCGCATTGGAAGCGAGTCCGAACGTTTTTAAAATTTCGCGCGCTACTTTCACTTCTTCAACCGGGTCGGCGCTTAACGAAACGCGGATCGTATTGCCGATGCCTTTGCTTAAAATGGCGCCGAGTCCAACCGCGCTTTTGATCGTGCCGGAGAAAAGCGTGCCCGCTTCGGTGATGCCGACATGGAGCGGGTAGTCGAACGTGCGCGCCGCTTTTTCGTACGCTTCAATGGCGAGGCGTACGTCGGACGCCTTTAACGAAACGATAATATCGTGAAAATCAAGTTCTTCTAAAATGCGGATATGATATAAGGCGCTCTCAACCATGCCGTCGGCTGTTGGATATCCATATTTTTCTAAAATGCGTTTTTCCAGCGATCCAGCGTTGACGCCGATGCGAATCGGTACGCCGCGCTCTTTCGCCGCTTTCACGACCGCTTCGACTTTTTCGCGGCGCCCGATGTTGCCTGGATTGATGCGGATTTTATCGACGCCGCCTTCGATCGCTTTCAGCGCCAATTTATAGTCAAAGTGGATGTCGGCGACAAGCGGGATGTTGATTCGCTTTTTGATTTCCGGTATGGCCTCAGCCGCCCGCTCGTCCGGGCAGGCGACGCGGACGATTTGGCACCCCGCTTCCTCGAGACGGTGGATTTGCGCCACCGTCGCTTCGACATCGTGCGTTTTTGTCGTCGTCATGCTTTGAATGATGACTTCGTTGTTGCCGCCGATTGTCAGCGGACCGACGCGGACCGGCCGAGTCTTTGAACGATGGATGATTTCACCCACGGGAATTCGCTCCTTTTGCATTCAAGTCGCTTTCTGCATTATTGTAACAGTGCCATCCGCCGTTTGACAAGCGATTCGCCGGTTAGCGATAGATCGGCACTTTATAAGTTTTCCCGATTTTTAATGTTTGCGCATGTTCGCCTGGATTTAACCGTTCAAAATCACGGATCAGCTGCTCGAGCGGAACGGGCAATGGGCCGTTGAGTTCTTTCTCGATGATGGACAACAACGTATCGCCAGGGCGAATGGTCACCGTCCGGTACGGGATGGCCGCCTGTTTCGACTGGACAACGGCTGCCGCTGTTTCAGATGAAGGGTGAAGCGTTCCGATGACAAGGTCGCGGTAAACGATATAACTGGAAAGAACGAGAAGCAGGAGAAACATGAATTTTTTCATGACGCTTCCTCCGCATGGGTATATCTATTTCATATGTATGCTTGTCCAGCGAAAATATGTCTTCCTTAGCAAGGTCGTTGAGTTCATGAGGAAAACACTTCAACAAAAGAATGTCTCCAATTTGAAAAACGGCATCACCGTTCTTCTTTGCCTTCAAGGCTCGCTTGACGGCTTTTTGAAAATATTCCTGTTTTTTGTCTTTACAGAAACTTAACAACTGCTTTATAAGGGCCTAACAATGTCTCGCTACAATGGTCTTGTACGTTGAAAGTACGAAAACAAAACGGGGGGATTTCTGAATGTGGAGCAAACGAGTCAAATTGGGATTGGCCGCCTTGTTGATGACCGGCGTTTTGGCCGGCTGCGGGCAGACTGAAAAGAACAACGCGGGCGGCAATGAAGGAACGGCAAAGAAAGAAGAAACCTACTCCGGCACCATTGCACTAGCAGGATCTACAGCGCTTCAGCCGCTGGCAGAGGAAGCGGCAAACGCGTTTATGGAAAAGTATCCGGACGTATCGATCACCGTTCAAGGCGGCGGCAGCGGTACGGGCGTCAACCAAGTGGCAGCCGGCGCCGTGCAAATCGGCAACTCGGATGTGCCGGCGGCGGAGAAGCTGGACGACAAATCGAAAGCGTCAGAGCTTGTTGACCATAAAGTGGCCGGCATCGCCTTTGCGATTGTGGTTAACGACGATGTGAAGGTCGATAATTTAACGACGAAGCAAATTCAAGATATTTTCAGCGGAAAGATTAAAAACTGGAAAGAAGTCGGCGGACCAGATGAAGCCATTCACGTGATCAACCGTCCGGCGTCATCGGGTACGCGGGCGACATTTGAGAAAACGATCATGAAAGGCGTAAAAGTCGATGATTCCATCGGTACGGTGCAAGATTCGAACGGAGCGGTCGAACAGGCGATCAGCTCGACGCCGGGCGCTGTCAGCTATGTAGCGATGTCGTATTTAATCGGGGAAAAGAAAAACTTGAAAACGGTCAAAATTGACGGCGCGGAACCGACGGTGGAAAACATCCGCACGGAAAAGTACCCGTTTTGGTCGTATGAATACATGATTACCAAAGGGGAAGCGAAGGAAGAAGTGCGAGCGTTTATCGACTTTGTCAAGAGCGAAGAATTTGCGCCGACCGTTAAAAAGATGGGGTATATCCCGATGACGGAATTGGAGTAGAGAAGGGCGGAAGGCCGGCTCGTTAGGCCGGCCTTTGACAATGGAGGGATGAAGCCATGCAACAAATGCATACGAAACGGCGGAATCGCTGGCTTGAAGAGTACATCGGCCGCACGTTTGCGGTCATCTGCGGCTGGCTGATCGTTCTGATTACGGTGACGATGATCATCTTTTTGGCGGTAAAGGGAATTCAGTCCTTTACGGACAGCGGTCTTTCGCTTTCCGACATGTTGCTTTCGATGCAATGGGATCCAAACGGCACGCCGCCGAAGTATGGGGCGCTCATTTTTATTGTTGGCTCGATGCTCGTCTCGCTTGGCGCTTTGTTGATCAGTGCGCCGATCGCGTTGGCGTTGGCGATTTTCATGAACTTTATCGCTCCCAAATGGTTCGTTTCGTTGCTCAAGCCGGTGCTGGAGCTGCTTGTCGGCATTCCGTCGGTGGTGTATGGCTGGCTTGGGGTGACGATTCTCGTTCCGCTCTTGCGCGAATGGTTCGGAGGCTCCGGCTTTAGTCTGTTGGCGGGGATCATCGTCCTTAGTATGATGATTTTGCCGACTATCACCAGCATTGCGGCCGACGCCTTGGCCAATGTCCCGATGACGTATATGGAAGCATCATACGGGCTTGGCTCTACGCGTTGGCAGGCCATTTCCCGCGTCATCGTTCCGGCGGCGAAAGCCGGGATTGCCACCGGCGTCGTTCTCGGCTTGGCGCGGGCGTTTGGCGAGGCGCTTGCCGTGCAGATGGTGATCGGCAATACGATTAAGCTGCCTTCAGGCCTTGACAGCCCGACGGCGACGTTAACAAGTGTATTGACGATGGATATGGCGAATACGATCAACGGAACACCATGGAACAACGCGTTATGGACATTGGCGCTCATTTTGCTCTTGATCTCGTTTTTCTTCATTGCCGTGATCCGTTTGGTCGGCCCGAGAAAGGAGCGATAAGATGACAGCGCGAATGATCGATAAAGTTTGGACAGGCATTTTCTATGCGGTGGCTGCTGCAGTCATCGGGTTGCTCATGTTCTTTTTTGCCGTTGTGTTGTCGAAAGGAGCGGGGTTTTGGCAACCTGAGTTTCTGTTCGGACGGCCGAGCAATACGCAAGCGGGCGGCGGCATTGGTCCGCAGCTCATCAATTCATTTTATATGTTGGTTGTGACATTGCTTTTGTCGGTTCCGCTTTCGTTGGGAGCTGGAATTTATTTGGCCGAATACGCCAAACAAGGGCGGATCGTCGGGTTCATTCGCCTTTGCCTGGAAACGATGGCATCATTGCCGTCGATTGTCGTCGGGTTGTTTGGATTGTTGGCGTTTGTCACCTTGACGGGTTGGGGCTATACGCTGCTCGGCGGAGCGTTAGCCGTCACGATCATCAATTTGCCTGGATTGACGCGCATTTGCGAAACGGCGATTTTGGATGTTCCAGCCAACATTAAAGAGGGGAGTCTTGCCCTTGGAGCGACGCGCTGGCAGACGTTGGTCAAAGCGGTGCTTCCGGCCGCCATCCCGCAAATTGTCACCGGCGTCATTTTATCGGCTGGGCGCATTTTCGGCGAAGCGGCTGTTTTCATTTATACCGCTGGGCTGACGACTCCGATGCTTCGTTGGGATGCGGATTGGGGCAGCCAGGCCAACCCGCTGAACGTGTTCCGGCCGGCCGAAACGCTGACCGTGCATATTTGGAAATTGAATTCGGAAGGCATTGTCCCAGACGCAAAGCTGATCGCGGCCAAATCGGCGGCTGTGTTGATGGTGGCCGTTCTTTTATTCAATTTGGCTGCACGGCTCGCTTCTTCCTTGCTTGCGCGGCATTTCTCCGGGGGGCGGCGCGCGCGTCGAGGACGAGGAGAAAGAAGCAAAGCAGCGTAAGCACAAAAAAAGCTGTCCTGCATCGACAGGCAGCTTTTTTATATTTCCCGGTTGGCTGATGGCACTTCCTTGACTGCCAAAAAGAGAACGACAAGCGAAACGAACCAATGGATCAACGCGCCGTAGGGCACGACCGCTTGCACCGTTTCCATCACGGTGAAAAAGACGGTCGACAGCGTAATGGCGTAAGCCGACATCACCCATGTATGGCGGTAGCGCAGCGTTTTGTCGAGCACGCCGGCAAGAATCAGGCCGAAAAAGGCAAAGATGCACACGCTGATGAATTTCCCGGCGCAGGCGAGCACGTATAAAACGAACCCAAAAAGCGGGATGAGGACAGGGAGAAGCGACTGAAGACCGGCGATGAACGCGCGAACGTCTTCGTCGGTAATGGTCACATCCGGAAACGTGGCATAGCTGTAATGCTGCGCCTGATGGCCGGCGACGAGCACGGCTTCATGCTTCAAGAGCGCGATGGCGTTCGGAAACTGCTCGACGTTCTCACTCGTCACTTTGCCGGTGCTGTCAAAAATGATCGTAAATCCGCCTTGATCAATATGAATCGGCGTGGCCGCCTCCGAGTGAAGTTCGCCGTTTTCAATCGAAAACGGCGGCAACTCGTTATTCAATAAGGCGCTCGTTGTGCGGATGCCTTCAGTGAGCGACGAGGAGACATAGTAAAACGTCGGAAGAATGGACAGCAAAGTCAGCAAAAACAAATAACCGATCGTTTTCCCAATTCCCTGAAATCGAAAGCGGGCGATGTCTTTCGGAGAATATAAGCTTTTCCACAGCTGGACGAATACGTTCATCGCAGACACACCTTTCTTTATCTCCTTTTCCATTGTAGCCGGGAAAGAGGAAGAATTCAACTTGAGACAAAGAAAAAGCGGGCATCTTCCCGCTTTAGTCAGAAGGCAAATGAAAGGTTTCAAGCAAGGCGCGCCATTGCAACACCCGTTCATTTAGTGCATCGGCTTCGGAACGAATGGCAGCCATGGCATTGTGCTGGCCGTCGGTAAAATGCGAAATTTGCTCCATCGACGAAGCAATCTGTTGGGCGACGGTGGCAATCTCTGCGATATGTTCACGCATTTCGCTGATTTGCCGCTCGATGGCGGCGAATTGTTCTGAAATTTGCAGCGTATGTGCGGATGAATGCGACACCATTGTGGTGATTTCTTCAAAGGCTTGTTGGCTTTCCGTGAATGTTTTTTTCGTTTCATCGAGTTGTTTTGCGCTTTCTTTCATCGATTGAACCGCGGCCTCGATTTGGCTTTGCACATCTTGGCTCCTTGCAAATCACTTGAACTAGAAAATGCAGCCAGCCATTGGTCTGTATGCAAAACACCTTGCTTCTTTTTCAATATATCGCGCACGACCTGTTCGGGCAGCGTTTGATTGGGCGAGGATGGCCGTTTTGCCACCGCCTTTCCCGTTTTCGTTACAATCAATTGCACCGGATGAAGGTGTAAGGCGTGGAATTTCCGTTCATTTAGCGTCAATGAATAATTCAGTTTTTGAGAAAATGCTTCATTGGTCGTTGTCGCTTTTAAAATAGAAATTTTTTCAACCATCGTTTCGCTTGATAGCTGCAACTGTTGTTGGATCGACTGAATCGCTGAATGGCGCCCTTGAATATAGCCGATTGAGGTGATGACAAGGGCCGACAACGTCGTTGTGAGCACCATGGCCATCATGACAATTGTCTCAAGTCGAAAGGCGTTCCATAAAGAACGTGATCGCTTTGTTTCCATTTTCGCTGAGTTCCCCCTTAACTGGAAGCTACCTTATACTATAGCTTGTCATTATGAAGAAACGGTCAACGGTGTGTTGAAAATATGTAAACAAAAAGCGAGGACAAGCAAATCGATTGAAACATTGTGCCAACTTTGGTAAGCTAATCTCAAGCGAACGCTTTGGCGTTCGTGTACATAAATCAAAAAGGAGGAGATCGGTATGCCATTTGAATTGCCAGCATTGCCGTATCCGTATGATGCGCTTGAGCCGCACATCGACAAAGAAACGATGAACATTCACCACACGAAGCACCATAACACATACGTTACAAATTTGAATGCGGCGCTTGAAGGGCATCCGGATTTGCAAAACAAATCGCTCGAAGAATTGCTCAGCAATTTGGAAGCCCTTCCGGAAAGCATTCGCACGGCGGTGCGCAACAACGGCGGCGGTCATGCAAACCACTCGCTTTTCTGGACGATTTTGTCGCCAAATGGCGGCGGTGAGCCGACGGGTGAGCTGGCTGAGGCGATCAACAAAAAATTCGGCAGCTTCACCGCGTTTAAAGACGAGTTTTCGAAAGCAGCGGCCGGCCGTTTCGGTTCTGGCTGGGCATGGCTTGTCGTGAACAACGGCGAGCTGGAAATTACGAGCACGCCGAACCAAGACTCGCCGATCATGGAAGGCAAAACGCCGATTCTCGGCTTGGACGTTTGGGAGCATGCGTACTACTTGAAATACCAAAACCGCCGTCCGGAATACATTGCCGCATTCTGGAACATTGTCAACTGGGACGAAGTGGCGAAACGGTACAGCGAAGCGAAAGCGAAGTAATCAACAAAGCGGGGCGAAACAAAACGCCCCGCTTTTTTTAGCGACGGAGGGTGTAGGCAAAGGAAGCGGTTTTCTTCGCGCCGGGTGCATAGCCATAGCGGAAATGGCCACACTACCGGATAGATGAAAAGGGGAGTTTGCAATGGCATTTTTCCAAAAACTAACCGGCCAAGAACAAGTGAACCGTGACCTGTTGCTTTTGCTTTGCATCGGCGGGTTTTACACGCTCGGTGTTTCCCTCTCAAACACGTTTGTCAACATTTATTTATGGAAACAGACCGGCGATTTCCGCGACTTGGCGCTATACAATTTGGCGGTCGTCACGATGCAGCCGCTGACGTTTATTTTCGCCGGACGGCTGGCGAAACAAATTGACCGCATCCTCGTTTTGCGGCTTGGCGTGTCGTGTTTAGCCGTTTTTTTTGTCACCGTTTTATTGGTCGGCTCTCGCGCTCATCAATATTTGCTTTTTCTCGGCGCGCTGCTCGGCGTCGGCTATGGTTTTTATTGGCTGGCATTTAACGTGTTGACATTTGAAATTACCGAACCGGAGACGCGCGACTTTTTTAACGGTTTTTTCGGGGTGTTGACCTCATCAGCCGGCATGATCGGGCCGATTGCCGCCGGTTATATCATCTCATCGCTTCATGGAGCGAAAGGGTATACGTTCGTTTTCTCGCTGTCGCTCGGCTTGTTTCTTGTCGCTGTGCTGCTCAGCTTTTTCTTGAAGCGCCGCGCGGCCGCGGGGAAATATTTGTTCGTCCGCATTTTAAAGGAGCGGAATGAAAACCGGAACTGGCGGCTCATTACGAATGCCCACTTTTTTCAAGGATTGCGCGAAGGCACGTTTGTGTTTATCATTTCCGTGCTTGTGTATGTCACTTCTGGAAGTGAATGGGCGCTCGGCAAATTCGGGCTTGTCAACTCGTTTACATCGTTTGTCGCCTATTATGCCGTCTCCCGGCTGATCAAGCATGAATATCGGATGAAAGCGATTTTGCTGGGAGGAGCGTTGCTATACGGAGCGATTTTTTTGATCGTCTTCCATCCAACCTATCCGCGCCTCATTCTTTATGCCATCACGATCGCCATTGCGTATCCATTGCTGCTTGTTCCGTATTCCTCCTTGACGTTTGACGTCATCGGAAAGAGCTGGAAATCGGCCGAGGCGCGCGTCGAATACATTGTTGTCCGGGAATTGTTTTTAAACGCCGGACGGGTGGCATCGATTTTAGCCTTTTTGACGGCTATGGCGCTCTTTGGTGAAGAGGCTGGCATTCGGGTGCTTATGTTTGTGTGCGGGGCCGGGCATTTGGTGATTTATTGGTTTGTCCGCCGCATTCGCTTCACCGATGGCCGTCCGGAGCGCGATCAGCGCGAGAGGCTTTTGCTTCGGCCGAAGCTGGCCGGCGAACGAGGCCGTTCGCCGGTGTGAGGGGCCAAGTTTTTCCCTAGCCATGACCGACTTTTTCTTTTACAATAGGGGGAGGAGAAGGAGGACCGGGGGATGAAACGGAAAAAGCGAGCACAAGTGCCGATTCGGTTAAACATTTTGTTTTTCTTTGTTTTTTTGTTGTTTTCAGCACTGATTTTACGCCTTGGCGTCGTACAAATCGTCTACGGTGAAGATTATCGGCGCGAAGTGGAGCGAACGCAGGATGAAATCGTCAGCACGCCGGTGCCGCGCGGCAAAATTTACGATCGATTCGGCCGCGTGATCGTCGACAACACACCGCAAAAGGCGATTACGTACACGCGCTCCAAAACGACACAGCCGGAAGAAATATTGGACATAGCAAGGAAACTTGCCCAATACATCGACATTCCCGATGCTGAGAAAAAAGTAACTGAGCGCGATATGAAAGATTATTGGATTTTAACGCATCCGAAAGAAGCGAAACGGAAGGTGAGCGAACAAGAACGGAAAAAGCTCGCTGATCAAGGATTGACGCAAAAAGAGATCGACAAAAAAGTGTACGAGTGGACGCTCGATCGCATCACCAAGCAAGATTTGGCGCAAATTTCGAAAGCAGAGCTTGAAGTGATCGCCATTAAACATGAGATGGAGAGCGGCTACGCCTTGACGCCACAGACGGTCAAAAGCAAAGGAGTGACCGACCGCGAATATGCGGTCGTCAGCGAGCATTTGAGCAAGCTGCCCGGCGTCAATACGACGGTGGATTGGGACCGGAAATACGTGTATGACAATACATTCCGCTCTGTGCTCGGCAGTGTGACGGAAGAAGACGAAGGCGTCCCGCGCGAACGGCTCGATTACTTTTTAGCCCGCGACTACAGCCGCAATGACCGCGTCGGCAAAAGCTATTTGGAGATGCAGTATGAAGAAGTGCTGCACGGCAAAAAGGCAAAAGTGAAAAACGTTGTTGACAAATCGGGCAATGTCATCTCGGTTGAGCAAGTGTATCCAGGCGAGCGCGGCAAAGACCTCGTGTTAACCATTGATGCCGAGCTCCAGCAAAAGGTTGAGCAAATCATTCAACAAGAGATTCTGGCGACGAAGCGCAAAGGCCGATCGCCGCTCTTGGACCGGGCGTTTGTCGTCATGATGAACCCGAAGACGGGCGAAGTGTTGGCGATGGCCGGCAAGCTTCTTCAAGACGGCAAATTTGTCGACTTTGCCATCGGCAACATCACGTCCGCCTATGCGATGGGATCGGCGGTGAAAGGGGCGACTGTCCTTACTGGTTTTCAAACGGGAGTGCTCCATCCGAATACGTATATCAAGGACGAGCCGCTGTATATTAAAAAGACTCCGGTGAAAAAATCGTGGAAAACGATGGGGACGATCAACGAGCTGACGGCGCTCAAGCAGTCATCGAACGTCTATATGTTCAAAACAGCGATCGCCATCGGGGGCGGTGTGTATCGTCCGCACGCGCCGCTTCGCATCAATCCAGAGGCATTTACGACGATTCGCCACTATTTCAGCCAATTTGGCTTGGGCGTCAAAACAGGCATTGACTTGCCGAATGAACTCGGCGGCTTCCAAGGACAAAGTACAATTCCTGGTCTTTTGCTTGACTTGGCGATCGGCCAGTACGACATGTATACGCCGATGCAGCTGGCGCAATACGTCTCGACGATCGCCAACGGCGGCTATCGGATGAAGCCGCAGCTTGTCAAAGAAATTCGTGAGCCGTCGGCTGACGGAAAAAAACTTGGCCGGATCATGAAACGGTTCGAACCGGTTGTGCTAAACCGGATTGATATGAAGACGGAATACATCAAGCGGGTGCAAGAAGGATTCCGCCGTGTGATGCAAGAGCCGGGCGGAACGGCGTATTCGTACTTTGCGAGTGCTTCGTACAAGCCGGCCGGCAAAACGGGGACGGCAGAGGCGTTTTACGATGGACCGATCCAAAGCCGACGGAATGATCCAACGTACAACTTGACGCTTGTTGGCTATGCGCCGTACAACGATCCAGAAGTGTCGTTCGCCGTTGTCGTCCCGTGGGCGACGCAAGGGGAGAGCGACGGGATTAATGACCGGATCGGCCGCCGCATTTTGGACGCCTATTTTGAATTGAAAGCGAAGCGGGCGGCCGGAGGCGGGAGCAGCTTCGATGCGCAAGGCGGCGCGGAGGCCGCCGATGCGCGCTGACATGAAAGGCGCCTAGCCAGGCGCCTCTTTTTTTGCGCTTGCAAAAAAATGGCTCTTCACTAAAAGTTGTACTTGATTTTTTCTGAACATACCCTATTTACGCTTGTGAGGGAAAATCAGCACTTTTTGCATATCTTTGTGCAGGAAACCGTATTGCTTGTCAAGTACATGTTGTGGTGAAGAGCCAAAAAATGATGTTCGTTTACAAAAACTTTACATACCGTCCACACAGCGTTAACGATCGTTTTGTATGCTCATGATAGGAAAAACTCGATCTTCCGCTGCCAGTGAGGGCGGAAGGAAATGAAAGGAGTCACGCCGATGAGTACGATGGCGGTGGTGGAGCGCCGAAAAGAGGACATTCCTTCGGCCCAGTTGGTGAAAAAAGAGGTTGTTTACGAAACGAATGGACTGAACGTATGGTATGGCGAGCATCATGCGTTAAAACATATTCACCTGTCTTTTTATGAACGCGAGATTACAGCGATTATCGGCCCGTCAGGATGCGGCAAGTCAACCTATATCAAAACGCTCAATCGAATGATCGAGCTCATTCCAAACGTCCGGCTCGAAGGGGAGATTTTGTATCGCGGCCGCCGCATTTTTGACACGTCATACCCTGTTGAACAGCTGCGGACGCAAGTGGGCATGGTATTTCAAAAGCCCAACCCGTTTCCAAAGTCGATTTATGACAACGTCGCCTATGGGCCGCGCATTCATGGGATCCGCGACCGGCGGCGGCTCGATGAGATCGTCGAAAAAAGCTTGCGCCAAGCGGCGCTCTGGGAGGAAGTCAAAGATCGGCTTCATGAAAATGCCCTCGGTTTATCGGGCGGCCAACAGCAGCGGCTGTGCATCGCCCGCTGTTTGGCCGTCGAGCCGGATGTCATTTTAATGGATGAACCGACATCAGCGCTCGATCCCATTTCGACAGCGAAGGTCGAGGAGTTGATGGGCGAGCTGAAAACAAAATACAGCATCATCATTGTCACGCATAATATGCAGCAGGCGGCTCGCATTTCCGATCGGACAGCGTTTTTCTTAAACGGAGAAGTGATTGAGTACGGAGAGACAAAAACGTTGTTTTCTCGTCCAGCTGATCAGCGGACGGCGGATTATATCGCCGGGCGGTTCGGATGATAAAAGCGGCCGGAGGGCGTCAGGCATGACGGACAAAAAGTTCGTTTCAAAAAAGATGTGTTTCTTTCAAAAAACGCTGTTTGATGCGCAGACACAGCCTTAAGAAAAGGTGTCCCGGTCCTTTGGGAGGGACACCTTCTTTCGTTATGGTTCGGCAATCAAACGGCCGATGGCTGCGTAGTCCATATCGCTCCGCACGTTGTAGACGCCGGGGCGGATGGAGCGCGTCAGCCCATGTTGTTCCAAGTAGTCGTTGAAGGCGCGGGCGCTTTGAACGATGCCAGCCTCTTCAAGTTCGCGGGCAAATGTCTCTGGCGTATCTCCTTTTTGAATAACGAGTCGATAGACGTAAACGGTTTGCCCTGATGGTTCGGACATCTGCTTGGACGCCGCTTTCGGAGCGGCGTTCGGCTGAGCGCTGCGGAGCCTGTCGTATTCCTCTTTCGCCACGGCGACAAGCCCATGCTGTTTGAGGAACGTCTTGATTTCCGCTTCCGTCGGTGCAGCCGGGGGTGAAGCGTAATACGAGGCGCCGATCAGTGCTGTCGATGCAAGCAGCCCGAGGGCAAACGAACGCATGGATCGCTTGTTCATCGGCGCAACCTCCTTACCGCCCGCTCGACTTCCGCAACGGTCAGCCCCGTCTCACGGGCGATGTCTTCGAGCGGGAATCCTTGTTTATGCAAAAACAAGATGCGCCGATCGGCCGGCGACAATGATCCGCCAAGCCGCGGCGAAGCGGACCGTTGCCGCTCCGGAATGAGGAGCTCCTCCTCGATGACTTGCAGCCGCTTTTTGATCTGGTACGTTTCTTGCGCCAGGGAAACGGTCAAATGATCGATTTGTTCTTCGAGCGGTTTCAGTTCATCTTTCGCAAAAAAGGAAAGAACAAGGAGAATAATGGCTAGAGCTGCCAAAGCGATGATTGCGTATTCCACCACATGCATCCCTCCCCTTTTCACTATACCATACCATTCTCTGCTTGTGGCGCTCTTATTGAACAAAGATGAAATTTAGAGGTGGAAATCGCCGAAGAAAAATGGTATCATAGAAAGGTCTGATTATATATAAAGTATAAAGCTCGTTTGGAGGGAAAAAAGATGCGCGTGAACATTACATTGGCATGCACAGAATGCGGCGAACGCAACTATATTACATCGAAAAATAAACGCAACAACCCAGAGCGTTTGGAATTGAAAAAATATTGCCCGCGCGATCGCAAAGTCACGTTGCACCGCGAAACGAAGTAAGCAGTGGGAAGATGATTCCTGCTGCTTTTTATCTTTATGGGAGGAAGGGGAAGATGATGGACGGCAAACAGGAATGGCGCCAGCGCATGTTGAATCAGCTTCGGCAGCTTAAAGCGGCAGAAAAAGAGATGTACGATCGGCAAATCGCCGCTCATTTATATCGGTGGCCATTATGGCAAACGGCGCGGACGATCGCCATGACGGTGTCGAGAGAGACGGAAGTCAACACCTTGCCGATCATTGAACAGGCGTGGCGGGAAGGAAAAACGATCGGCGTCCCGAAATGCGATCCAAGGGCGAAAACGATGTCCTTTCGGCGGCTTGAGTCGTTTGCCCAGCTCGAAAAAGCGTACGCCGGATTGTTTGAGCCGATTGAAAAACAAACAACGCCGATCGACCGCGATGAGTTTGATCTCATCATTGTCCCGGGGGTCTGTTTTGCCAAAACCGGCTACCGGATCGGCTATGGCGGCGGGTATTACGACCGATATTTGCCGGGAGCTTCGGCGGTGACGGCAGCGCTGGCTTACTCCTTTCAAGTGATGGACGACATTCCGGCCGAGGAGCATGATGTGCCGGTGAAATTCATTATTACTGATCAAGGAGTTCTTCACTGTGAGCGATGAATGGTGGTATATCGCGGTCTCTGCCCTCGCCGCCGGCGGCGGGTGGTTGTTGCGCTTGTTGTCCATATCAGGAGCGGCGGCAACCGTTGTCATCGGCGCAGCGGTTGGATGCGGCTTTTCATGGGGCGGAATATGGGTGTTAGGCTGCTTTTTTGTCAGCTCCAGCTTCTTTAGCCACATCGGAAGGCAACGCAAGGCAAAACTGTCTGAAAAATTGGCGAAAGGCGGGCGGCGCGATGCCATCCAAGTGCTGGCCAATGGCGGGGTGCCGGCCGTGTTGGCGCTATTGGCCGTTGTCCGTCCCGACCCGATTTGGGATGATCTGTTTGTTGTCGCCGTCGCTGCAGCGAACGCTGATACGTGGGCATCTGAAATCGGTTCTTTAAGCCCGTGGCCGCCTCGGGTTTGGCCGAGCTTTCGGCCGGTGGAAGCCGGCACCTCAGGAGCTGTGACGCTCCTTGGCACGGCTGCTTCGTTTGCCGGCGCACTGTTTATTGCGGCTGTTGGCGTGTTTTTTCTCGACGTCCGACCCGTTTTTACTCTTGCCTTTTTCGGTTGGCTCGGCAGCTGGTTCGATACGTGGCTTGGCGCGGCTTGGCAAGCGGCTTACCGCTGTCCGGCATGCGGGGCGACGACTGAGCGGAAATGGCATTGCGGGCAGGCGACCATTCATATGAAAGGCTGGCGGTGGCTTGACAATGATGCGGTGAACGTTCTTTCGGTCATCTTTGCGGTGCTGGCCGCCTTCGTGCTGGCGCGTTAGACGCGCCCCGCTTCATATTTGGAGAGAAAAAGGGAAAAAGAATAACGAGCATGTCATATGATGAAGGAGGAACAACGATGAATAAATGGTCGTACCCGCTGCTTGTCGTTGCCGCTGGATGTCTTGCTTACCGCTATCGCTACCGAATGGCCGCCTTCGCATTGCGCGTTCCGTCGTTGCGAAAGCAACTTGTCCGATTTGCGCTCCACATTCCTCCTGTGCGCAACGCTCTTGTTTCGCAAATGTTGCGTCCATGATGCAATAGCGGTGAATCATTTTTGAAGAAGTCGGTTATGAAAAAACCGGCCGCCGCGGCCGGCGCCCGCCGGCCCATTCGCTCCGGTTTGCCGGACGGTCGATGAGTTGGCTTTGTTGCTGTTTGTCGGACTTGGCCTCGCCAGGGAAAGGGAGAGGAGAACGTGATGGGAACGATGGATGTACTGTTTTGGCAGCTTGTTCAGCGTTTGTCTCGCGGCGGCTACCGCATCGTACGGATGTCTGAGCAGGCCGATGAAGTATGGCTGGAATCAAACCATTGGCGTCGCCCAACACTCATCCGCCTCGTGCGCGCTGATTTTGATTGGAGCCGATCGTTGCGCCTTGATATGGAATATACATGGCAATTCGTTCAGCAAATGAGGGGATGGAATTTCAGCAAAGCGGGCCGGGTCATCAATGTTTATGTGATGGTGTATCCGCCGGTTGACGATTGGGAATTTCTTGTCGCCGAGCCGTTGCCGCTCTCTGGAGTGTCCGATGGCGTGCTTCATACGCTCCTCCTTCACAGCGGCAATATGGGGGACGTGCTGCCGCGGCTTGCGGAGATGACGGGTGTTGCGCTCCGTTTTGAGCCGCCTGTGGAAACGTCCGATCCGTTTGCTGCCGCCGAGCGCTTAAAGCGCGAGGTGGTCCGCGAATGGCGGCGCCGCCGTGAGGAGGAACGGCGCATTTTTGAGTATGGCAAGCCGATGTTCACCCGGCTGTTCATCGTCGTGCAGGTTGCGATGTTTTTGGTTCTCGAATGGAGCGGCGGGAGCACGAATCCGGATGTGTTGATCCACTACGGCGCCAAATTCAATCCGCTCATTGAGGCGGGAGAATGGTGGCGGCTGTTGACGCCAATGTTTTTGCATATTGGTTTTTTGCATCTGCTGACCAACACGCTCGCCTTGTATTATTTAGGGATCACGGTTGAGCGGCTGTACGGCTCGCTTCGCTTTTTGTTCATTTACGTAACGGCTGGATTTTTCGGAGCGCTGGCGAGTTTTTTGTTTACACCATCATTATCGGCCGGGGCGTCGGGAGCCATTTTCGGGCTGTTCGGGGCTCTTCTTTACTTCGGCACTGTCTACCGGCATTTATTTTTTCGAACGATGGGGATGAACGTCATCAGTTTAATCATCGTCAACCTGTTGTTTGGCCTGCTTGTTCCCGGCATCGACAACGCCGGCCATATCGGCGGACTGGTTGGCGGTTTTTTGGCGGCTGGCGTCGTTCATTTGCCAAAACACACCGCTTTAGGGCGGCAGGCGGGAGCGTTGGCGGTGGCGGCGTTGCTTGTCGCCGCTGGCTTATGGATCGGATTTCGGTAAACGCCCCCACTTCGCTTTGTTTGAAGTGGGAGGCCTCTTTTCGAAATGTGTTAAAGAAGTTGCACGAGCATCACTTTTTCCCCGGTTTTCGCTTCAATGAGAACGAAGAGCCTACTGTAATCTTTGCGAATGAGAATGAGCGGCATCGTGCTGCCGATTGGCGAGAGGATGGATCCATCCTCTTTTTTTATGCCAAGGATGTACGACTTGTACAATCCTTCCCAAAGACGGCCGATGACGGTTTGCGTTTTTGCCGTTGACAACCCCGGCAACGGTTGTTCCGTGTAGGCGACGAGCTCCGGCAAATAAAGGGCGTAATAATCTTTCTTTGACAAAGAAAAGTGGGTGAGCAGCTCGTCCGCTTTATGACGAAGAAATTCATTCGTGGCTTTGTTCAAGACGCGCTGCCATTCGCGCTCGTCATCTGTTCTTGGCCGCCGGAACGATGCGCGCGGATGGTACGGTGAGTCAATGACGTACAAATAGCTGCTTGACATCGTTTGGCTGCTTGTGATGTTCTCTCCTGTATGCAGCTCGCCGTGATGGAACGAGACGGCTTGAAAAAAGCGGCTGTCCCGCATCCGGACCTTCTTTTCCATGTCGATGGCATCCGTGTTCGTTTTCCATTTCGACAGCACATCGGCCAAGCGGCCATCGGCAAACAACAACGAGACGTCCTGACGCAAATAGGCGCGGCGGTTTAAAATGGAGGCGGCTGACCAGCGGAGCGCGTAGCGTCCGGGTTCATTGCCGCCCTCAAGCGCAAGCGATGTTTTCGCTTCGATGAACGCCGCTTCGCGATCAAGCAGGAAAAACTTGATCGTTTCAGCGGTCTGATCGTGCTCCCACAGCGAGGCGAGCGCGGCGGCAAGGAAAAAAGCAAGCGCCATGAAGGGGATCATCCATCGTTTCATGACATCCTCCCGGATTGGACAAGGTTTTCACCAATATATGCATTGCAAGGAACATTTATGTATGAATTTCCTCATGCTTGTCTATGATGGGGAGTATACAGTGCAAACGATGCAGGGGGATGACGATGGAGAAACAGATGCCCAAACGCCTGGCGTCCCGTCGCCTTCATGACAATGCATCCTATTTAGCCGAACGGCTTGGAGTCGGGAAGAGCTTCGATGTCATTCGCCTTGACGTCGAATATGGCGGCCGGGCGATGGCGTTGTTTATGATTGACGGATTTGTCAAAGACGATATTTTGCATTATTTGATGAGATATTTGTCCCGGCTTGAGGAACACGAACTGGACGTTCACCCGCTTGAGAAGCTCCTGAAAAAATATCTTCCGTACGTCGAGATCGGACAGACAGACGACTTGGAAGAAGCGGTCGCGATGGTGCTTGCTGGGCCGACGGCATTAGTCGTTGACGGCGTTGAGCGGATCATTTTGATTGACGCCCGCACGTATCCGGTGCGCGGGCCGCAAGAGCCGGATACGGAACGGGTCGTACGCGGGGCGCGCGACGGTTTTGTCGAGACGATCGTCTTTAACACCGCGCTCATCCGCCGCCGCGTCCGCGACCCTTCCTTGCGCATGGAGTACGTGCAGGTGGCGCGGCGCTCGAAGACCGATATTTGCATTTGCTATATCGAGGAAATAGCCGACCCAGAACTCGTTCGCCGCGTTCGGGAATCGATTACCGCCATTGACACAGACGGGCTGGTTATGGCTGAGAAAACGGTGGAAGAGTTTATTTCCGGACGGCATTGGAATCCGTACCCGGTTGTCCGCTATACGGAACGCCCTGATACGGCAGCGGCCCATTTGTATGAAGGCCATGTGCTTGTGATCGTCGATGGATCGCCAAGTGTCATTATTACCCCGGCAACGTTTTGGCATCATTTGCAGCACGCTGAAGAGTACCGGAATAAGCCGATCGTCGGGGCGTATTTGCGGCTCGTCCGCTTTCTGGCCGTTTGGGCGTCGGTGTTTTTGCTGCCGCTTTGGTATTTGCTCATGATCGAGCCGGAACTGCTGCCGGATCCACTCCAGTTTTTGGGAAAGGCCAAATTGGGAGACATTCCGCTGTTTGCACAAATTTTGATGATTGAAATCGGGATGGATATGCTGCGAATGGCCGCCATTCATACACCGTCTTCGCTGGCGACCGCGCTCGGCCTCGTCGCCGCGCTTATGATCGGCGGCATCGCGGTGGAAGTTGGACTCTTTTCCAATGAAGTGATTTTGTATTTTTCCGTTACGGCCATCGGTACGTTTGCGACGCCCAGCTATGAAATGAGTTTGGCGAACCGGCTCGTCCGCATTGCCTTGCTCATTTTGTCGGGCCTGTTCGGCCTGTACGGTTATGTCATCGGCATCACCGTTTGGATTCTTGCCTTGGCGCGGATGACGTCATTTGGCGTTCCGTACTTATGGCCGTTCATCCCGTTCTCCTACCGAGCGATGCGCGACGTGCTCATCCGGTCGCCGATGCCGCTCAAAAACCGGCGACCGGCGATTCTTCACCCGCGCGACCCTGACCGCTGACGCAGGTGCTGATTTTTAGCGCCTGCGTTTTTTGTCTTGACGGCCGCGGCCGTTTGCCGCTACATTAAAAGAGGAAAAAAGGAGCATGAATGATGATGAAGACGGTATACGATGTTCAGCAGCTGTTGAAACGGTTTGGCACGATCATTTACGTGGGCGACCGGCTCGCTGATCTGGAGCTGATGGAAGAGGAAGTGAAAGAGCTGTACCAGTCCCAGCTGATCGATGCGAAACAGCTGCAAGCCGCTTTGTTTATTTTGCGGCAGGAAGCGCAAATGGAGCGGGAAAAACGGATGAAAAAAGGATGAGGATGCAATGGAACCATGGTTGGTAGGCATTGACCTCGGGGGCACGACAATCAAAATGGCGTTTGTCACCACCGAGGGTGACATCGTGCACAAATGGGAAATTCCGACGAACACCGCCAATCGCGGTGAGCATATCGTCGCTGACATTGCCCGATCGCTTGAAAAGACGCTCGCCCAGCTCGGCGGAGCGAAAGAGAGGCTGCTTGCCGCCGGCATCGGCGCCCCCGGACCGGTCGAAGAGGAAACCGGCATGTTGTATGAGACGGTCAATATAGGGTGGACGAATTATCCATTGAAGCAACGGCTGGAAGAGGCGACGGGGCTGCCCGTTTCGGTCGATAATGACGCCAATCTCGCCGCGCTTGGCGAAATGTGGAAAGGAGCAGGGGGAGGAGCGCGCCATTTGTTGTTTGTGACGCTTGGCACCGGCGTTGGCGGCGGTGTGATTGCCAACGGAGCCATTGTGCGCGGCATAAACGGCGCCGGCGGAGAGATCGGACATATGACGATGATCCCTGATGGCGGCGCCCGTTGCAACTGCGGCAAAACCGGATGTTTGGAAACGATTGCGTCCGCCACCGGCATCGTGCGGATCGCCAAGGAGAAATTGACCGCAGATGAGCGTCCGAGTGAGCTTCGCAACGGGGATGTGACGGCCAAAGCGGTGTTTGACGCCGCCAAAGCGGGCGATGCGCTGGCATTGGAAGTGGTCGATGAAGCAACGTACTATCTTGGTTGGGCGTTGGCGAATGCCGCCAATGTGACGAACCCGGAGAAAATCGTGATCGGCGGCGGCGTGTCCAAGGCGGGTGACATGCTTGTCGAGCGCGTGGCCGCCCATTTCCGCCGCTTCGCGTTCCCGCGCGTCGCCGCTGGGGCGAAGCTTGTTTTAGCGACGCTTGGCAACGATGCCGGCGTCATCGGCGCCGCCTGGCTGGCGAAAGAGCTTGTCGGCGCGTAAACAACGGAAGGTGTCCCAAAAAGGTTGGGGCGCCTTTTCTTATTGTTGGATGATATGAGATTGGAACGAACTTTAAAGAAGGAGATGTTTGCGAACATTCGTGCACTGCCGCCTGCCAGGCGCTCATTTTTTGCCGTCTGCCGACATATGTTAAGGTAAAGAAATGGGAAGGGGAGACGGCGCATGCACCTTCAAGCATGGCCCGGCGATACGTTTGAAACATATGGACGATGGTTTTCGGTGCCGACTGAACTGATCATCGATTCGAATCCGCATGTGGAAGAGGGATTGCGCCCTGGGCAGACCGTTGCCATCCCGGGATACGCGCCGATCGATACGTGGGAAGCGCTCGCTGACCGCCTATCGCTGCCGACGGAGGTGCTGCGGCGGCTGCCGGGGGCGATGGCGGTCATCAACGGAACAGCGCCGCTGCCGAAGCGGATTTCGTCCCCGGTCGTCCGCAGCGTCCGTCCGTACGATTTTGCCGCTTTGATGGAGGATATCACCGCCCTCGTCTGTCGCTATCCGTTTGTGCGCCAGCGGACGATCGGCCATAGCGTTCTCGGCTTGCCGCTCGTTGAACTGCAAATCGGCCGCGGGCCGGTGCGCGTGCATATGAACGGATCATTCCACGCGAATGAGTGGATCACGACGGCCGTAATCATGGCGCTCATCGACGAGTACGCGAGGGCGTTGGTTAACGATGACGAGCTTGCTGGCCATCGGGTGCTTGATTATTACCGTAAAGTGACTCTTTCCGTTGTGCCGATGGTCAATCCCGACGGCGTCAACCTTGTGCTGAACGGCCCGCCGGAAGAAGAGCCGCATCGGAGCGAAGTCGTCTGCATCAACGGTGGATCGCTCGACTTTTCGCAATGGAAAGCGAACATCCGCGGCGTTGATTTAAACAATCAATTCCCAGCTAACTGGGAAATAGAACAGGCCCGCAAACCGCCGAAAGCGCCGGCACCGCGTGATTTTCCAGGATTCGCCCCACTTACGGAGCCGGAGGCGAAAGCGATGGCGGAGCTCGCCGAGTCGGGCGATTTTGCGATGGTCGTCGCGTTTCATACACAAGGCAAGGAAATTTATTGGGGATATGAAGGGTTCGAGCCGCCGGAGGCGAAGGCAACGGTTCAGGCGATGGCTGAAGCAAGCGGCTACCAGGCTGTTCGCTACATTGACAGCCATGCCGGCTACCGCGATTGGTTCATTCAAACGTGGAGACGGCGCGGTTACACGGTGGAGCTCGGCGAGGGTGTCAATCCATTGCCGCTCTCGCAGTTTGCGCGAATATACCGCGACAGCCTCGGCCTGTTTTTAGCAGCGCTCAAAATGGCATAAAAAAACGCAAGAGGCATGATTCGCCTCTTGCGTTTTCAGTGCGTGCCGGTTGGAATGCCATGATGTAAAATGGTCATGATGGTAAACCAGCCGAATACGGCGGTAGTGGCAAGTCCAAACAAAAATCCGAGCACGTTTTTCTCGCGCAATGTACGGAGCATTCCATAAAGGGCAAGCAACGTCACAAGTGCAAAAATAATGACCGTACCCATCGTTTTACCCCCTCATGAAACAGTATGTACAAACGTGTCCATTCTTTTTCATTGTAATCTTTTTTCCTCCATTTGTCGAGGTCCCTTTCTCTTTTCTCTTCCATCGCTTGAAAAAAAGCAGTAAAATAAAGTTAAATATTGGACATGTCAAGGAAAGGAGGAGATGGCCATGGAATGGACGCGCATCCCTGTCGGCCCGATTCAGGCCAACGCTTACTTGTTGTCGTCTGCAGATCGACAATGCCTGATCGTTGACCCCGGCGCGGAAGGCGCGGCGCTCGTCCGCCGGATCGAGGAAAAAGGGCTGACCCCGTTGGCGATTTTGCTGACGCATGCGCATTTTGACCATATTGGCGGCATCCCGGACGTGCTTGCCCGCTGGGACATTCCAGTGTATGTGCACGAAAAGGAAAAACAATGGCTGCAAGATCCGGCATTGAATGGCTCGCTTTATTTCGGCGGTCCGGTCGCTGTCCGCTGCGAACCGACATGCCTGAAAGGGCCGACGATGATGAACATTGGTCCGTTTGCGTTGGATGTCCGCGAAACGCCGGGTCATTCCCCGGGCAGCGTCTCGTATTATTGCAAACAAGCCAATATTGTGTTTTCCGGCGATGCGCTGTTTGCCGGCAGCATCGGACGCACGGATTTGCCAGGCGGCAACCATCAGCAGCTGTTGAAAAGCATTCATGACGAACTGCTTACGCTGCCGGAGGAAACGATCGTTCTTTCAGGCCATGGGCCAGAGACGACGATCGCCGCGGAGATGGATACAAATCCGTTTTTGCATGGGTTTTCGTAAGAAAAAAAGCCGTCTACGTCGGCTTCACACAAGCAATTCCCTCGGGCAAACGCAGGCGGCTCCTTTGGGCAAGGAAAAGCGCAACGGAAGGCCTCCTGGCGCCGGAACACACAAAAAAACCCTTCTTAGCCGCGCCAAGAAGGGTTTTTGGGGGATGTTCTATCCACAATAATGGGAGGGGATATAGTTAAGCTGCTACTATAACAATATATGATTATTTTCACTATGTCAACAGTAAAAAAGTGAACGACTCCCACTTCACTTTGCTTGAGGCGGGAGCTTCTTTCGGAATGATGATGAAGACGGGGTAGAGAAATGGTGATGGGTCGATTGTATGAACAGATTGCCGCAGCGCCGGGTGGGCGGGTGTCGTACGCCGATTACATGCAGATGGTTCTTTACGACGAACGATTCGGCTACTATATGCGAGAGCGGGCGAAAATCGGCAAGGAAGGCGATTTTTTTACGAACAGCTCATTCGCGCCGGTGTTTGGCAAAGCGCTTGCTTCGCTTTGGGTTCGGATGGTGGAACAGAGCGGCCTGCCGCCCGCTGTTTGCGAGTGGGGGGGCGGAGACGGAAGATTGGCGCTTTCGGTATTGGAAGAATGGAAGAAAAAAAGTCCACATACATACGACCGCTTGTCGTATACGATCATCGACCAAAGCCCGTTCCACCGCCGGCGCCAGCGCGAAACGCTTCAACCCGCAGCCGAGAAGGTGGAGCAATATGACGATGTCTCTCGCTGGCTGGCCGAGCGTGGGCCGTTTTCCGGCATTGTGTTTAGCAACGAATTTTTTGATGCGTTTCCCGTTCACGTCATTGTAAAGGAAGGCGGCGTTTTGCACGAATGTTTTGTCGCCGCCCGCGATGGCCGGCTCGTTGAAGAAAAGGCGCCGCTTTGCCGTCCCGCTATTGTCCGCTATTTACATGAGCGCGGATTGGATCTTGCTGAAGGGCAAAGGCTTGAGGTGCCTCTCGCGATGAAGGCGTTTTGGCTCGAGGTTGGGCCGCTGTTTCATCAGGCGGTGATGGTGACGGTCGACTATGGCTATACGGACGAACAGTTGCGCGCCCCGGCACGGCGGCATGGAAGCTTGCGCGGATATTTCCGCCATCAGCTTGTTGCCGACCCGCTTCGCCATCCGGGGGAGATGGACTTGACGAGCCATGTACAATGGGATGCGCTTCGCTTGTACGCCCGTCAGGCTGGGTGGGAGGAAGTGGCGTTCGTTCGCCAAGATCGGTTTTTGCTCGCGGCCGGCCTTTTGCATGAATGGAACGTTTCAGAAGGCGGCGATTTCTTTTCGCCGGCAAGCCGCCAAAATCGAATGATCCGCGCGCTGATCGCCGACGATGGCGTCAGCCGCTTTTTTGACGTGCTTATTTTGCAGAAAGGAATGAGTCTCCCCGCGCGAGACTTTTGGCCAGCGCCCGAGTTTTTGCCGGCCGATTAACGGCTTCCTTCGCCTATCTGCAATGGAGAAAAGGGGTTCCGGTCAAAGCGGCAAAAAAACAGGCAGGAGGTTCTGCCTGTTTTTTATTCACCCATGCCGGGCACCATCATAAAAGTCGTCCAATACGTAAATGCCGCGAAGAAAATCGTCAAATATGCCCCGAAAATGTAAATGTACATTCTCTCGGTCAGCTTTAAAAAGCCGAGGAACAGGAAAAATACGGTTTGGCCAAAGAAGATGAGCGACGTCGTATGCATATGGCCAAGGTAAAACATGACAGCAAAAATGCCGGTCCAAAAGGCGAGCACGCGGAACATGCGGTCCATTATGTATCCCTCCTTTGTTTGTGCAAACCATTGGTCCTTACTTATTATAATGTACAATGATTGGGAATGTAAATAACGCTTTCGGACAAGTGGTAAGAAATGATGCCAATGCCGGCCGTTGCTTGCTTCAGACAAAAAAGAAGGAAGGAGGGACGCTGTCACGGACGGATGATGGTGCGGTAGGCGCAGCGGTGGCTGCCTTCCATCATATTTTCCGTTTCCGTTACTTCAGCACCGGCAAACAGCGTCTCGACCATTCCCTCCAAAAAAGCGTGGTGCATGCCGCAGACGGTATCAGGTGCTTGCGCGGCGATTTCTTTGAACGGGCAGTTGAAAATATCGAGGTATAGCACTCCTTTTTCTTCATCATAGTGCAATTGCGGCAAAAATCCAGCCGCTTCGGCCGCCTCTTCCATTATGGCGATTTTGTCCGCCATGGTGAGCGCGCTCGCTGTGCCGTTATGCGGCAAACGGCTGGCGATGAGCTCACGGCCGAACCGCTTTCCTGTTTCACGCAACGCCTCGCTTCCAATGGGACCGAGTTTGGCCATCGTTTGAATGGCGATGCGGGCGAGGAGTTGATAATCGCGGAACGGAAAATACAGCCCGATCACTTCGTCGGACAGGCGGTACAGCCGGCTCGGCCGCCCGCCTTTTCCCGTTTTTTGCGTATCCGATACGACCATGCGAACGTCTTCAAGCTTCGTTAAATGCAAGCGGGCAACGTTTGGATGGATATGAAATTTTTCTGCGATTTCTTGAACAGAAACTTCGCGATGCACTTTTGCCATATATTCATAAATATGAAATCTTGTCGGGTCAGACAATACGCTTGTGATTTTCAGCGTTTGTTCCATTGGTTTCCCTCCTAAATGAATCATTGATATGGTTATTATAATGAAATCGTCCAAAGCGAGGAATGATTTTTGTCACTATTGGCAGTGAGTGGACTGACATTCAAAAAAATTTCACAAAAAAGCTGCGCCAAAAGCAGGATAACGACTCATGCTCGTCGAAATACAAAGCAGTCTGTCGAAAGGAGGGAATATGTGCTGAACGAGATCGAACAAACGGCAAACCGCCTTCTCGCCGAAGCGGTGCAGCGCCGCGCCTCGGATCTTCACCTCGTTCCGCGCCGCCGCGATGCCGCTGTTCGTCTTCGGCTTGATGGCATGCTTGTCGACGTTGGCGTGCTTTCGAAGGAAACGGCGGAACGTCTCATCGCCCACTTTAAATTTTTAGCCGGCATGGACATCGGGGAACGACGCCGTCCGCAAAGCGGCGCCATGGAAGTGGCTGAGTTTGGGGAAACGGTGTATTTGCGTTTATCGACATTGCCGACGCTCTACGATGAAAGCCTCGTCATTCGGCTTCTGCCGCAGCGCCTCTCGCTGCCGCTTCGCGAACTATCTTTATTCTTCCGCTCCACCGCACGATTATTTTCCTTCATGCAGCATCCGCAAGGGCTTGTGCTGTTGACCGGCCCGACGGGGTCGGGAAAAACGACGACCCTCTACACCCTTCTTGATCTTTGCCAAGCTGAAAGGCAACGCAACATCATCACGCTTGAAGATCCGATCGAAAAACAGAACGAACGATTGTTGCAAGTGCAAATCAATGAAAAAGCAGGCATCACATACGCCGCCGGGTTAAAAGCGGCGCTGCGCCATGACCCGGATGTGTTGATGGTCGGCGAGATCCGCGATCATGATACGGCGGCCATTGCCATCCGTTCAGCGTTGAGCGGCCATTTGGTCGTCTCGACGATGCACGCCGCCGATGCAGTCGGCGCCGTCTACCGGCTGCATGAATTCGGCATTCCGCTCGGCGATTTGGCCGAGACGCTGCTTGCCGTCTCTGCCCAGCGGCTTGTCGAGCTTTGCTGCCCGCTGTGCGGCGACGATTGCCATCCATCGTGCGGCCGTCTTGGACGACGCCGGCGCACGGCTGTTTATGAGTTGCTTTGCGGTTCAGCGCTGGAGGACGTGATTCGTTCCCTCTCCAATGGGAGAGGGAAGCCAAAGCGCTCTTATATGACGCTGGCGCGCTTGATCCGCAAGGGGATTGCGCTCGGCTACCTGCCCGTTCGCATGCTTGAGCTCGTCGGAGGGGGAGAAAGATGAAACGCAAAATGTGGCCGCTCGCTGAACAGGCGTTGTTTTTCACTCGGCTCGGCCGGTTGCTCGAGCGCGGTTACCCCCTTGGGCAAGCGCTTGAGTTTTTGGCCATTCAGGCTCCCACACACCACCGGATGGAAGTGGAACGCTGTCTGCAGCAGCTGCGCGCCGGGCTGCCGCTGTTTGCGGCTGTCGAAGCGCTGTCGGTCGACCGCATGGCGGTTAACCTTCTCTTTTTTGCCGAACGGCATGGCGATTTACCGCGCGGCATGGCAGAGACAGGGGAAGCGCTGGCGCAAAAAGCGCGCTTCTACGAGCAGCTTCACCGCTTCAGCCGCTATCCGCTGTTCCTTCTTTCTTTGCTCATCATCATGCTCGTCTTGATGGAATGGTGGCTGCTGCCGCAGTTTGAACGGGCGGCGGCGGCGTTTTCTCCACAACGCGGGCACACCGCTTGGCTGCTTGCGGTGGTCGCCCATGCCCCTATGGCGATGGCGGCCATCGCCGTCTTGGCGGTGTTCTCCGGGCTGTTTTACACCGCTTATTTCCGCCGCTGGCCGGTCTCCCGAAAACTTCAATTCGCCTTGCGAATTCCAGGGCTTGCTTCGTTTCTGAGACTGTTCCTCACCTGCCTGACTGCCCGACAGCTCGGGCGCTTGCTGCAGGCCGGGTTGTCGGTTTATGATGCGCTCGGCGTGTTCAGCGAGCCGTCGTCCTGGCCATTTTTGCAAATGGAAGGCCGGCGCCTTCGCCACGGGTTGATGAAAGGGATGGCGCTTGACAGATTAATCGGCGCCGCCCGCTATTACGAACAAGAGCTGGCGCTTGTCATCCGCCACGGCCAGTCGAACGGCGAGCTTGGCAAAGAACTTGAACATTACAGCGAGTTTTTGCTGCAGGTGATGGAACAACGAATCGAGTCGGTCTTAAAATGCATGCAGCCGCTTTTGTTGGCGGTGGTTGGCTCGTTTGTCGTCGGCATGTATTTGGCGATTTTGTTGCCGATGTTTTCTATGTTGAATGAACTGTAAATAACTTCCGTTTAACAAGGATGGGACGGCTCTGTAGGAACAAGATGCTCAATCTTGATATGTTGGTTCCTTGAGAGAGGGACGCGCCCCTCCTCCCAAGGCCCAATCAATGAACAGACTCGATGGTCAAGGAACGGATCGAACTGAACCGGCCATTCGCTAAGCGCTCTTTCTGAAATTTCGTATGCGAGGAGGAATGACAATGAATCAAAAGGGATTCACATTGATCGAAATGTTGATCGTTATGATGGTGATTTCTGTCCTGCTGCTGATTGCCATTCCGAATATGACAAAGCACAACAGCATGATCAATTCGAAAGGATGCGAGGCGTTTTTGAACACCGTGCAAGCGCAGGTGAAAGCGTATGAGATGGAGCATAACAAAATTCCGACGGTGCAGGAATTGCTCGCTGGCCGCTATATCAAGTCGGACAAATGTCCGAACGGTCATGCGATCCAAATCAGCGCGAACGGCGATGTGAGTGAAAGTGGCTCGTAACGGCGGGTTTACGCTGCTTGAGATGCTGATCGTTTTCTCGGTGGTGCTGGTGCTTGCCGCGCTGGCTGTTCCGACGCTTGGCGGCGCTGTGCGCCATCAAGAGGAGATGTATATGCTGGCTGTGCTGCGCGCGGATTTGTATGGCGCGCAGCAGCATGCCATCGCCCGGCGGGTGAATGTAGCGGTTTTTTTTACAGACGGCGGCGCTGGGTACAAGGCGATTGATGCAACGAGCGGCCGGCAGATTGTCGCTCGTTCGCTCCCTTCTCCGTGGCGGTTTCGGCTCGGCACGCTGCGCAATCCGCTCATCTTTACTGACAACGGCAACATTGAACGGGCTGGAACTATTTGGATAGGGGGTGGCCAAATAACTTATAAAGTCACCTTTTTGCTGGGGAAAGGGCGATTTTATGTGCAAAAAATGTAGCGGCGGATTTTTGCTTGTTGAAGCATTGTTCGCTTTGGCGCTGCTATGGACGACAGCGGCCGTTCTTCTTCCACTGTTGATGCAAATGGCGCATGAGCGCAACAGCTTCATTCTCGAGGAGAAAGCGCGCCGGCTGTTGGCCATCGCGTTGTATGAGGAGCCGCTTGCCGGAGAAACCATGATCGCCGACGGGCGTACAGTATTTCGGCTGCAAGCGAGCGATGAAGGGGGACGAATGTGGAAAGTATGCGTGCGTTGGAACGATTACGTCGGCCGCGAGATGGAGCGGTGCGGGTATGGCAAGCGGTAGCGGCAAAAGAAAACGGGTTTACGATGATCGAAGCGCTGTTGGCGCTGGCGGCTGCGATGGCGGTGGCGGCGGTCGTTCCGGCGTTGTTGTCCGTCCGCTTGCTGGCTCCGGAGCCGACGGACGCGTTTTCCCGATTGGAATGGCGGCTGTTTTTGCAACAGCTGCAAATCGAGCTGAATGAAACGAGGCAGTGGTCGACTGGGGGCCATGTCCTCTATTTGCAAAAATGGAGCGGTGAGACGGTCAGTTTTTCTGTTGTTGCGTCAAGAGCCCAACTGATCCGCCAGGTGGACGGCGCTGGCAATGAAACGGCGCTCCGTCATGTGCGCGCTGTTTCGTACCGCGCCGGCACCCGCGGGATATTTTTGCAAGTGACGGCTGATGACGGCACCGTTTGCGAGGCGTTTGTGGCGCGGGCGTTTTAGCGGGCGGCTTGTACGGTGAGACCCCCTTGACCGCCGCTTCCCCCTTTTAGACTGGAAAAACGAGGGAAGGGGAAATGGGTCGACAAGATGGTGTCATTTTTCCGATTGTGGCTGTCGTTTCTTTGTTGCTTGTCTTTTCTGTCACGCATGTCTTGCTCCTCTATGAAGCGGAACGACAGGCGGCTTATGCGGCCCGGCAGGCAGCCGAGGCGGACGAGCTTGTGCAGATGGCCGTGTTTGACGTAAAAGAACGCATCGCATCAGCCGATCCGTCGACCGCGGGAGAGGCTGGGGAATGGACCTATCCGCGCGGAAGGGCCGTCTACCGGTGGGTGCGGGAAGATGCAGCGCACGTTCGGGTTTCTTTGTCCATCCGTTCAGCCTCTGGGCTGAGGCGCGCTGTCATGTTTACTGTCACGCTTCCGGCGCTTCATATTGTCGAATGGAGCGAGCAAAACGGTTAAAAGAGGAAAGAAGCGGAAAAACTAAAAGAAAAAAGGGGGGATTTGATGGCGGTCAACGATTATGTCAAGTTTGTCACCCAACAATTTGTCGCCTACATGGACTTGCCGAAAGAGGAGCGGAGGCAGCGGCGTCAGGTGCGGAAACAAGAGCAGCTTCCGCTTTCATACCGCTTGTTTGGCATGGTGCCGCTTTCGCTTCGCTTGCTGTTTCGGCGCCGCCCGTAGCAGCCGCCCGTAGCAGCCGCCCGCTGGCCTAGGCCGGCGGGCGGTTTTCGTGCCGACGGAAGGGAGTTCGTCGGTTTGAGCGCTGTGAGCCGGATGGACCCATCCCGGGGTTGATTCACGATGAGCGGGGCAGCAAATAAAACAGTCCGCCGTTGATGACGGAAACGGTGATGCGCGGCTTGTACTGCTTTTCCAACGCTTCCTTCTCAATATAATAGCACTCCGGCTTTTCTTCGCAGTCTTTGTAAAATTCATCAAGCAACGCCAAATCGTCGGCCCAGCGTCGGCGCGCCTCATCCGCCCACGCATGGTTGTCGGCGGCGATGCGGCTGCGTATGTATTGCTCGAGACGGCCGATGCCGCTTCTCGGTTTAATGAGCGGGGAGATGGTGAAACAGTAATCAGGGATTTTCGGCGTCAGCCGTCGCTCGCGCATCCGCTCATGAAACGACTCGACGATCGTTCCGCTAATGAGATGAAGGCCAAGGGAGACGATTTCATCTTTTTTTCGGTCGCATTCGTACGAAATCGTGACGTTCATGCCGAGCCATGGATGGAGGGCGGCGTTGCCGTCCAAAGGCGCGCTTGGCTCCTCATACAGGCGGATGAAGCTGCCGCGTTTTTGCGCTGAGCGGAACAGCTGGTGCAGCCGGGGAGCGCCGAAATGGAGGCGCTCGCCTTTGAGTTTGTCCGTCCGCTCGCTCGCGCGGGTGATGAGCGTCAGTCGCATCGGCTGCGGCACGCCGCCTGTCCGTTCAATATAATGCCAGTAAAACGGCCGATTCATCAGTTCTTTGTCCATTTCTGCCGTCAGCTGCACGGTGAGGTAGTCGTCGCTTGCTTCCACAAACGTGCAGCCGTTGGCCGCAAAATAGCGTTCGACAAAGCGGCGGATTTCATGTTGCTGCATGCCGCTCTCCTCCTTCCTTTCCAAGCTGCTCCGCCAGCTCGATCATCGCGACGATGTTTTCCATTTTGATTTTCATCTCCCCTTCGCTTCGTGAATGAACGAAGGCGTCTTCGAAGTAGCGCTCCAGGTTGGCGAGGTTCATTTTCGCCAAAATGTCGTCCAGCTCGCCGACGACTCGTTCGAACAGGCGGATTTTTTCGTACAGAAGCGTTAAAATATGTTCTTCGACCGTCTGTTTGACAGCGAAGTTATAAATGTAGACGTCATCCGTCTGCCCGAGCCGGTGGACGCGGCCGATTCGCTGCTCAAGGCGCATCGGGTTCCACGGCAAGTCGTAGTTGATGACATAGCGGCAAAACTGCAAGTTGATGCCCTCGCCGCCCGCCTCGGTGGCGATGAACACTTGGGCGTGGTGTTTAAACAGTTCCTGCATCCAGTCTTTTTTGCCGCGCCGGAAGCCGCCGCGAAACGGAACGGACGAGATGCCGTGCTGCTTTAAAAACCATTGCAAGTAAAGCTGCGTCGCCCGGTATTCCGTGAAAATAATGACTTTGTCATGAATGGAACGGATAAGCTCGAGCGCTTTTTCCGCCTTTGAGTTCGTCGTGACGGCGTTGATTTTTTCCAATACGCGTTCAAGCGGCTCCGGAACCGCTCCGCTGCATTTATCGATCATGTTTTTGATCGTGAGAAACAGCGCCTCGCGGCTGCTGCACGCCTCACGAAGAAGCGTGATGAGCGAAAACGAGCCGGCGAACGATTCGCGGCGGAGCGCCTTGACCGCTTCATACAGTTCCCGCTCCTCATTCGTAAACTCGATCAGCACCGGTTCAACGTGGCGCTTCGCCCATTCGATCGGCGTATCGGCGCGGCGGTTGCGGATCATCACTTTGTTGACGAGCGCTTTTAAATGGTCGTTCGTCTGTACGGCCCGCGTTTTTCCGTACGTTTTGGCAAACTGTTCCGAGCTGCCTAAATGGCCGGGTTTCAACAGCGAGACGAGGTTGAAAATTTCTTCGATCCGGTTTTGGATCGGCGTCGCTGTCAGGAGCAAACAAAACTTCTTTTTTAAATTTTGCACAAACTCGTAGTTTTTCGTTTTGTTATTTTTCAGTTTGTGCGCCTCGTCGATGATGATCATGTCGTACGACTGCCCGTAGATGATGTCACGGTGCGGCGGTTTTTTCGCCGTGTCGATCGAGGAAACGACGATATCGCACTGCTCCCAGACGTAGCTCTTTTTCTGCTGGACGGCCGGGATGAAAAATTTTTCGTTCAACTCTCTCACCCATTGCGAAACAAGGGAGGCGGGAACGAGAATCAGCGCTTTTTTCACAAGGCCGCGAATCATATATTCTTTTAAGACGAGCCCGGCCTCGATCGTTTTTCCAAGCCCGACTTCATCCGCCAAAATGGCTTTGCCGTTCATCTCCTCGACGACGCGGCGCGCCACTTCAAGCTGGTGCGGAAGGATCGTCAAGTGGGGCAGGTGTTTGGGCGCCTGCAAGCCATTAAATTCTGGGACGCTTAAATGATGGGCGGCCTCAAGAGCCAGTTCGTACATTTCCCAGCTCGCCCACGGACCGTCTTTTTCGATGCGTGCCAAAAATTCCTCCTTCCATGTTTCATCCATTTCAAGGTCAATGTTCATGGCGATCCCCTTCCCTTGTTGCGAATGTTTATATAGATTGCATGTGGTATGTTGATGAAAACAAGAACATTATTATGACTAATTGCCATGAAAGTTCGATTATTTCCTATTGCCCTTTGACTGTGATTGATGGTAGTATAAATTTAGAACATTCTCATGACTCGTTGATCAGGGTGTTTGTTAGTATGCCCGATATGGAAACAATTTATTGATGGGCGGATGACGGCAAGGGGAGAGACTACGGAATGTAGCGCCGAAGGAGCAAGCGGAAACGCGAATCTCTCAGGCAAAAAGACTCTTGCTTGACGCAGCTCTGGAGAGCGCCTGCGTTCACGCAGGCCACCCAAGAGGAAACCGATCGGCCCCATGGACCGCGAACGGACGCGCCAAACGGGCCGGCGGGAAACTTTCAGGTGCCAGGACAGAGCCCCCTTACTTGTTGATAGGGGAAGTCTGTCCTTTTTTGTGTGACGTGGATCAAAGGAGGGAATCAGATGCTAAAGCGCACGCCCCTATTCTCGGTGTACGCCCGTTGCGGCGCCAAAACGATTGAATTTGGCGGCTGGGAAATGCCGGTGCAGTTTTCCAGCATCAAGGAAGAACATGAGGCTGTAAGAACGCGCGCCGGGCTGTTTGACGTCTCCCATATGGGGGAAATTGTCGTCCGCGGCCGTGGGAGCCTCGCGTTTTTGCAAAAGCTCATGACCAATGACGTCGCCAAACTGCGGCCCGGCCGGGCGCAATATACGCTCATGTGCTATGAGGACGGCGGCACAGTCGATGATTTGCTCATCTATCAAAAAGGAGAGAATGACTACTTGCTGGTCGTCAACGCAGCGAATACGGAAAAAGACTTCGCTTGGCTAAGCGGGCATGTTGAGGGCGACGTCGAGCTTCAAGATGTATCGTCCGAAACGGCTCAGCTTGCCTTGCAAGGGCCGGCAGCGGAGCGCGTCTTGCAGCGATTGACGGATTTTGATTTGGCGGCGCTGCGCCCGTTTTCATTCGCCGACGGCGTCGAAGTCTCGGGCGTGAAGGCGCTCGTTTCGCGCACCGGCTATACGGGGGAAGACGGGTTTGAGCTATATTGTAAAGCGGAAGACGCCGCCGCGCTATGGGAGGCGATCCTAGCGGCCGGAGCTCGTGACAGCGTTCTCCCATGCGGACTGGGGGCGCGCGATACGCTCCGCTTTGAAGCATGCCTGCCGCTTTACGGTCAAGAGCTGTCCGACTCGATTTCACCAGTTGAAGCCGGGCTTGGTTTTGCCGTCAAAACGGAAAAAGAGACGCCGTTTATCGGCCAAGCTGTATTGAAACGGCAAAAAGAGGAAGGGCCGCCGCGCCGGCTCGTCGGCATTGAAATGATCGACAGAGGCATTCCGCGCCACGGATACCTTGTATTTGCCGACGGCGAAGAGGTCGGGTTCGTCACGACCGGCACGCAGTCGCCGACGCTGAAGAAAAACATCGGCTTGGCCTTGGTGAAAGCGGATGTGGCTGCCATCGGCCGGGAGGTGGAGGTGGACATCCGCGGCAAGCGGCTGAAAGCGAACATCGTGCCGATTCCGTTTTACAGGCGGGCCAAGTGACGATTCCAAAGCGACAAGGAAAGGGGAAAAACGCAGTGCTCCATCGTTATTTGCCGATGACGGAAGAAGACAAACAGGAGATGCTGAAGACGATCGGCGTCGCCTCGATTGACGACTTGTTTGCCGATATTCCAGAACAAGTCCGCTTCCGCGGCGAGCTGAAGGTGAAACCGGCCAAATCCGAGCCAGAGCTGTGGAAAGAGCTTGCGGCCTTAGCGGAAAAAAACGCCAGCGTAAAACAATACGTTTCCTTTTTAGGAGCCGGGGTGTACGACCATTATATTCCGGCTGTCGTCGACCATGTCCTGTCGCGCTCTGAATTTTATACGGCCTATACGCCGTATCAACCGGAAATTTCCCAAGGCGAGCTGCAGGCGATTTTTGAGTTTCAAACAATGGTGTGCGAGTTGACCGGCATGGATGTCGCCAACTCGTCGATGTACGACGGCGGCACGGCGCTTGCCGAAGCGGTGCTTCTTAGCGCCGCGCATACGAAGCGGAAGAAAGTGCTCATCTCGACCGCCGTTCATCCGCAATATCGGGAAGTCGTGCGCACGTACGCCAAAGGACAGAAGCTCGAAGTGAAAGAAATTCCGTATGACGGCGGCATCACCGATCTTAAGGCGCTTGAAGCGGAAATGGGGGATGATGTGGCGTGCGTTGTCGTCCAATACCCGAACTTTTTTGGTCAAATCGAGCCGCTGAAAGCGATCGCGCCGCTTGCGCATGAAAAGAAAAGTTTGTTTGTCGTCGCCAGCAACCCATTGGCGCTTGGTGTGTTGACTCCACCCGGAGCGTTTGGCGCCGACATTGTGGTCGGCGACATGCAGCCATTTGGCATCCCGACGCAATTTGGCGGCCCGCATTGCGGCTATTTCGCTGTCAAAGCGCCGCTCATGCGCAAAATTCCAGGCCGTCTTGTCGGGCAGACGACCGATGAGGACGGGCGCCGCGGGTTTGTCTTGACGCTTCAAGCGCGCGAACAGCACATCCGCCGCGATAAGGCGACATCCAACATTTGCTCCAATCAAGCGTTAAACGCCTTGGCCGCTTCCGTTGCGCTGTCGGCGCTTGGCAAGCGGGGCGTGAAAGAAATGGCGGCGATGAATATTCAAAAAGCGCATTATGCGAAGGTGGAACTTGAAAAGCGCGGACTGTCGTCGCCGTTTGCCGGCCCGTTTTTCAACGAGTTCGTCATCCGGCTTGGACGGCCGGTTTCTGATGTGAACGATCGCCTGCTCGAAAAAGGAATCATCGGCGGCTATGACCTTGGGGCTGACTATCCGGAGCTTGCCGGTCATATGCTTGTTGCTGTCACCGAACTGCGGACAAAAGAAGAAATCGATCGGTTTGTCAATGAATTGGGGGATGGCCATGCGTAACGATCAACCGCTTATTTTCGAACGAAGCAAGCCGGGGCGCATCGCCTACAGCCTGCCAGCGCTTGACGTGCCGGCTGTCGATGTCAGCGAGCTCGTGCCGGCCGATTATCTTCGCACTGAAGAGCCGGAGCTCCCGGAAGTGTCGGAGCTTGACTTAATGCGCCATTATACGGCGCTCTCGAAACGAAACCACGGCGTCGATTCCGGTTTTTACCCGCTCGGGTCGTGCACGATGAAATACAATCCGAAAATCAATGAAAACGTCGCCCGCCTCGCCGGGTTTGCCCACATTCATCCGCTTCAGCCAGAGAAAACGGTGCAAGGGGCTCTTGAGTTGATGTACGACTTGCAAGAGCATTTAAAAGAAATCACGGGCATGGATGCGGTCACCTTGCAGCCGGCGGCCGGCGCCCACGGCGAGTGGACCGGGCTGATGATGATCCGCGCTTACCATGAAGCAAACGGCGACTTCAACCGGACGAAAGTGATCGTCCCGGATTCAGCGCACGGGACGAACCCGGCGTCGGCAACGGTCGCCGGTTTTGAGACGGTGACGGTCAAATCGACCGCCGATGGACTTGTTGATTTAGAGGACTTAAAGCGCGTCGTCGGTCCGGATACAGCGGCGCTTATGCTCACGAATCCGAATACGCTCGGGCTGTTTGAAGAGCAGATCGTCGAAGTGGCTGAAATCGTCCACGCAGCCGGCGGCAAGCTGTATTATGACGGGGCGAATTTAAACGCCATTCTTGGCAAGGCGCGCCCGGGGGACATGGGCTTTGACGTCGTTCATTTGAACTTGCATAAAACGTTCACCGGCCCGCACGGCGGCGGAGGCCCAGGCTCAGGCCCGGTCGGGGTGAAAGCCGACCTCGTTCCGTTTTTGCCGAAGCCGGTCATCGAAAAAGGAGAAAACGGCTATTATCTCGATGACGACCGCCCGCAGTCGATCGGCCGCGTCAAGCCGTTTTACGGCAATTTCGGCATCAACGTCCGGGCGTACACGTACATCCGCTCGATGGGGCCGGACGGCTTAAAAGCGGTGAGCGAGTACGCCGTGTTAAACGCCAACTATATGATGCGGAGGCTTGCCGACTATTACGATTTGCCGTACGACCGCCATTGCAAGCACGAGTTCGTCCTGTCGGGACGCCGGCAAAAGAAACTCGGCGTCAGAACGCTCGACATCGCCAAACGGCTGCTTGATTTCGGCTTCCATCCGCCGACGATTTACTTCCCGCTCATCGTCGAAGAGTGCATGATGATTGAGCCGACGGAGACGGAGTCGAAAGAGACGCTTGACGCGTTTATTGACGCCATGATCCAAATTGCCAAAGAGGCGGAGGAAAATCCGGAAATCGTTCAAGAAGCGCCGCATACGACCGTTGTGAAGCGACTTGATGAAACGACCGCAGCGCGCAAGCCGATTTTGCGCTATCAAAAACCAAAACATAGCGACAACTGACGTTTGAGCATTGATGAGCGCTCGCTCCCTAACGGAGCGGGCCGTTTCTTTGTACGCCGGATGAGCCATTGACAAAAACGTTGAATTAGTTTATTATATAAACTAAGATCAAGAAAGAAAAAGCATGTGTCCATATGGAGAAGTTAGCCTTAACAGTCGGTGCACGGGCGCCCGACGGCTTGAGTGAAAAAGCGGATGGCCAAGAAGCCTGCACGGCAGGAATCGACGGATGCAGCAACCGCCATAATAGCGAGGCGCCCCTGCCCTTTCGCAAGACACATTCGATCAATCAAATGAAAAGGATGACAGAGACGTGCGGACAGGAAACATTTCTCTTGTAAAAAAAATGAATAAACAGCTCGTCTTAAAATTGATTCGCGACCAGCATCCGATTTCGCGCGCCGATATCGCCAAGACAACCGGATTGAACAAGGCCACTGTCTCCGCGCTTGTTGACGAACTGATCGCCGAGCATTTCGTCCATGAAAGCGGAATCGGCGAGTCAACCGGCGGGCGCCGGCCGCTCATGCTTCGCTTCAACGCCGACGCCGGCTCGCTTATCGGCGTTGAGCTGGGGGTGAACTATTTGTATGCCGTGTTGACCAATTTAAACGCGGACATTCTTTGGGAGCAACGGCGTTCGTTCCGCCCGTCTGAAGGGCAGGAGGCGATCATCGGCGAAATGATGGAGCTCATCGAGGCGGCCATCCGCCGGGCGCCGGCGACACCGTACGGTGTGATGGGAATCGGCATCGGCGTGCCGGGCGTCGTCCATACCGAAAGCGGGACCGTTGTGTTTGCTCCGAACTTGCGCTGGGACGATGTCGCCTTGGCGGCTGTTTTGCGGCAACGGTGGCCTGAGCGTCCTGTCATTGTCGAGAATGAGGCGAAACTGGCGGCGCTTGGAGAAAAGTGGTTCGGCGCCGGCAACGAGTTCGCCCACTTTGTTTACATCAGCGCCGGAATCGGCATTGGCGCCGGCGTCGTTCTTCACCATCAGCTCTATCGGGGTGTCAGCGGCCTAGCTGGTGAAATCGGCCATCATACGATCGATGTCAACGGCATTCGCTGCAGCTGCGGCAACATCGGCTGCTGGGAAATGTATGCGTCGGAAAAATACATTGAGCGCCGTTTGGCTGAAGAAGGGCGTTCCGAATGGCTCGATGAACGCTTTTCCATCGCTGCGATGGCGTTGGCAGCAGAAAGCGATGAACAGCTGGCGCGCATTTTGGAGGAAACGGGGCGCTATCTCGGCGTTGGATTGTTGCAGGTGATTTATGCGTACAATCCAGAAGCAGTCATCATCGGCGGTCCGATTGCCCAAGCGGGCGAGTATGTGATCGGTCCGGCGCGCCAAGAAGTGAGAAAGCGGATTCTCGTCAAAAAAGAAAGCGAGCCGTCCATCATCTCCTCCAAGCTGAAAGAGAAAAGCTGCGCCATCGGCGCGGCTGCTTCGGTGCTTGAGGCGGTCGTCCTGCCGCCGGAATTTGCGGCGGTCTAGCGCATGCGAAAAGAGGCGCCTGCCTGTTTGGGCAGAGCGCCTTTTTGGTTAACGGGCTACGCTTTTTTCTTCACTTTCCCGGTCCATGTTTTAAATCCGCCTTTTAAATGGTACAAGTCGCGGTATCCTTTTCGGTAGAGCATTTGCGCGGCTCGCCCGCTGCGCAGTCCGTTTTGGCAGTACAAATAGATCGGCTGGTCTTTGCGCAATTCTTTCATGCGCATGCGAAGCTGCGTGAGCGGGATGTTGCGAGCCCCTAAAATATGTCCAGCCGCAAACTCATCCGGTTCGCGGACGTCGACGAGTTGCGCTTTTCGATAACCGGCGCGGAACTCTTCCTCTGTCAATGCTTTGACAATTCTCTTCTGCCAGAAGTACGTAATGACGGAATACACGATGATTGCGCCGAGAATAATGAGCAATGCTTCCACCCGTCATGCCTCCTTTCGCTTCGTCTGCTATTTCCTATTATATAAAGTCGCCGCCGGGAAGCAAAGAGGTTTTCGCGATGCCATTTTTCTTTCCTTCACCGGCGTTGTTTGCTAAACTAATAAAGGCGGCCAAAAGCGTCCCGCCCCTTGGCGGTGGTCGACAAGCCGCCGCAGCGTTTAGAGTATGGAACAATAGAGAAGGTGGAACGATGGCAAAAGAAGTATGGCGCTTTATCGATTCCGGCTATTGCCCGCCGGCGTTCAATATGGCGCTCGATGAGGCGCTTCTCGATTGGCACAGCGAAGGCAAAATTCCGCCGACGATCCGCTTTTATGGCTGGAATCCGCCGACGTTGTCGATTGGTTATTTTCAAAAAGTGGAGAAAGAAATTGATTTAGAGGCGGTCAAACGGCACGGCCTCGGCTTTGTCCGTCGGCCGACCGGCGGGCGCGGCGTCCTGCACGATAAAGAATTGACATACAGCGTGATCGTCTCCGAGTCGCACCCGGCGATGCCGAAGACGGTGACGGAAGCATACCGCGTCATTTCGCAAGGAATTTTAGAGGGATTTCGCTATCTTGGGTTGGATGCGTATTTTGCCGTGCCGAAAACGGAAGAAGAGAAGGCAGATTTGCGCAGCCCGCGCTCGGCCGTTTGTTTTGACGCGCCGTCATGGTACGAGCTTGTCGTTGAGGGGCGGAAAATCGCCGGCAGCGCGCAAACGCGGCAAAAAGGCGTCATTTTGCAGCACGGATCGATTTTGCTTGATCTGGACGAAGAGCTGCTGTTCAGCTTGTTTAAATATCCAAACGAGCGGGTGAAAGAGCGTCTGCAGCGCGATTTTAAAAAGAAGGCAGTCGCGATCAATGAGTTGACGAGCCGCACGGTGACGATCGAGGAAGCGAAAGAGGCGTTTTACAAAGGATTTGAAAAGGGATTGAACATCGTATTGGAACCGTACACGCTCACCGCCGAAGAGCGGGCGTACGTTGAAGAGCTGGCGCGGGCGAAATACGAAAGCGACGAATGGAACTTCAAGCGCTGAGCAGCGACGCGGTAAATCGTTCGTTTTCCGGCAAAAACAGCGGCACTCCCCCGTTTTTCTCCGCTTTTCGCCGTGTTTTGTTTTTTTTTGCTTGACAAAATGAAATCATTTGTTCTCTTTAACAATATATAGTATGATTTTCATAAAAAATCATACTATATATTGTTTTTTTCTGTTTGATATGGTAAGGTAGAGAAGACAGGACAACTTTGCCAAAAACATGAGAGATTATATAAAAGAGGAGAGATAGGAGAATGACGGTGGCGTCATCCGAAAAAATGAAGATCAATATTGACAAGCTGAACGAGGATATCCGCCTATTTCCGCAAGTGCATCCGATTACGCCGGATATGCACATCACCCATAAAGGCGTATCCCGTTTGGTCATGCTTGACCGGTATTCATTCAAAGATACGGAGAAGCTGACGCTCACACCGGGCGATTTCGTCGTGTTGACGATCAAGGAGGATCCGAAATTCCCGGCACGAGGGCTCGGGTTTATCGTCGACATCGATTGGGAGGCGAAAAAGGCGCGCGTGTTGATTGAAGACGAATACCGGCACGTGCTCGAAGGGGAAGAGGCGGAGACCGGCATTGTGGTTCGGTCGCTCGACATTATTGATAAGCCGCTCGAAATTTTCTATGAGCAAATCGCCAAGCGCAATGCGACTGGGCTGGCGGCGGTGGAAAAGACAGAAGAAAAGCGGAAAGAGTGGTTCGAAAAGTTTTATCAAGAGCTCGCAAGCTTGAATTTTGTTCCGGCCGGCCGCGTGTTGTACGGGGCGGGTTCGGGCAAGGAAGTGACGTATTTCAACTGCTATGTGATGCCGTTTGTGAAAGACTCGCGCGAAGGAATTTCCGAACATCGGAAGCAGGTGATGGAAATCATGAGCCGCGGCGGCGGCGTTGGGACGAACGGCTCGACATTGCGGCCGCGCCATACGCTTGCGCGCGGGGTGAACGGCAAATCGTCCGGGTCGGTCTCGTGGCTTGACGATATTGCGAAGCTGACCCACCTTGTCGAGCAAGGTGGCTCCCGCCGCGGCGCCCAAATGATTATGCTTGCTGACTGGCACCCGGACATTATCGAATTCATCGTCTCGAAAATGCAAAACCCGCGCATTTTGCGCTACCTGCTCGAAAATATGGAAGACGAAGGCATCAAAAAAGCAGCGCGCGACAAACTGAAATTTACGCCGCTCACCGAGCGGGAGCGGGCGATGTATGAAGCGATCGTCCGATACAAGAACGCGCCTGACTACGGCGGTTTCACTGAAGAAATCATCAAAGACGCCGAAGAAAAACTGCGCACCGGCGGTACATATACGGTGCACAACCCAGACTTTTTGACCGGTGCGAACATTTCCGTCTGCCTGACGAAAGAGTTCATGGAAGCGGTCGAAAAGGACGAAGAATACGCGCTCCGCTTCCCGGACGTGGAAACCTATTCCGAAGAGGAAATGCGCATTTACAACGAAAAATGGCATGAAGTCGGCGATGTACGCGAATGGGAGAAAATGGGCTATCGCGTCCGCGTCTACCGGAAAATCCGCGCCCGCGAACTGTGGAAGCTGATCAACATTTGCGCGACGTATTCAGCCGAGCCGGGCATTTTCTTCATCGACAACGCCAACGAAATGACGAACGCCCGCGCGTACGGGCAAAAAGTCGTTGCGACCAACCCGTGCGGGGAACAACCGTTGGCACCGTATTCGGTGTGCAATCTGGCCGCCATTAACTTGGCGAACATGGTGGACAAAGAACGGAAGGTCATTGACTACGAAAAACTGAAACGCACGGTCGAAATCGGGGTGCGGATGCAAGACAACGTCATTGACGCCACGCCGTACTTCCTTGAGGAAAACAAAAAACAAGCGCTCGGCGAGCGCCGCATCGGCCTTGGCGTCATGGGGCTTGCAGACTTGCTCATTTACTGCGAAAAAGCGTACGGCTCTGAGGAAGGAAACCAGCTTGTCGATGAGCTGTTCCGCACGATCGCCACGACCGCATACCGGGCATCGATCGAGCTGGCGAAAGAAAAAGGCAGCTTCCCGTTTCTTGTCGGCGAAACGGAGGAAGAGACGCGCAAGCTGCGTGAAGCGTTCATCAACACCGGCTACATGAAACGGATGCCGGAAGATATTCGTCAAGATATTTTGAAATACGGCATCCGCAACTCGCACTTGCTGACGGTGGCGCCGACAGGATCGACGGGAACGATGGTCGGCGTCTCAACCGGGCTTGAGCCGTACTTCTCGTTCTCGTACTACCGGAGCGGGCGCTTGGGCAAATTTATCGAAGTGAAAGCGGACATCGTCCAAGAATATTTGGACAAACACCCGGAAGCCGACCCGAACCACTTGCCGCCTTGGTTTGTGACGGCGATGGACTTGCCGCCGGAAGCGCACGCCGATGTGCAGTGCATCATTCAACGTTGGGTCGACTCGAGCTTGTCGAAAACGGTCAACGCGCCGAAGGGCTACACCGTCGAGCAAGTGCAAAAAGTGTACGAGCGTTTATGGCGTTGCGGTGCGAAAGGCGGAACCGTCTATGTCGACGGCAGCCGCGATGCACAAGTGTTGACGTTAAAGGCTGAGGAGAATCAGATTGAAGAGCAACTTGAACTGCTTCCAGAGGAGCTCGAGGAAAAAGAGACGAAACGCCCCGTCGTGCTCGTTGATACGATTCAAGATGTGCGCGCCACCGATGTGACAATCGGTTCCGAAATCGGCAATATTTGCCCGATTTGCCGCGAAGGGACGATCGAAGAGATCGGCGGCTGCAACACGTGCACAAGCTGCGGCGCGCAGCTGAAGTGCGGCCTGTAATGGCGATACGAATGGGTTTGAATGGATGAAACGCTGGTTTCCGTAGAGGAACCGGCGTTTTTTTTTACATAAAAGGCAAAAGCCAAAATATAGTGGTAAAAGGAGGGAACGAAAGGGGGAGCGTCATGATTGTTCATGTCGTAAAGCGCGGGGAGACGCTTTGGCAGTTGGCTCAGCGTTACGGCGTTCCACTCGAGCGGATTGTCGCCGCCAATGAACTGAGCGACCCGAACCGGCTAGCCGTTGGCCAAGCGCTCGTCATCCCGGTTCCATATCGTTACCATACGGTCCGCACAGGGGAAACGTTATGGCAAATTGCGCGCCAGTATGGAGTGGCGGTCGAAGCGATTATACAGGCGAACCGGATCACGAATCCGTCGCTCCTTTATCCAGGGACAACGTTGTTCATCCCAGCGCGCATCCATACGGTGCGAAGCGGGGAGACGCTGGCGCAAATCGCTTCGTTCTACGGAGTGACGGTTCAGCAGCTGATCGAAGTAAACGATATTACCGATCCGAACCGGATCGTCCCCGGACAGCGGCTCATCATCCCGCCGGCGAAGCCGCTCATCGAGGTGAACGCATTTACGGTGGACCAAGGGGAGAAAGGAGCGGAGCAAGTGCGCGAAGTCGGCCGCCATTTGACCTATGCCGCGCCATTCGCCTACACGATCCGCGCCGATGGCGGGCTCAATCCGATCAATGATACAGCATTCATTCAGGCGGCTTATGCCGCCCGTGTCGTGCCGATGATGACGATCACGAACTTTACGTACCAAGACCCGGGCTCGAGGCTGGCGCAGACGATTCTGGCCGACGTTGCGCTGCAAACGCGATTGCTTGACAACGTCATTCAAGTGATGCGAGCAAAAGGGTACCGCGCGTTGAATGTCGATTTTGAAAATGTCTATCCGTCCGACCGCAAGCGGTATAACGAGTTTTTGCAGCGGGCGGCCAACCGGCTTCACGCCGAAGGGTATGTTTTATCGACGTCGCTGGCGCCCAAAATAAGCGCTGAACAAAAAGGGCTGCTGTACGAAGCGCACGACTACCCAGCCCACGGACGCATCGCTGATTTTGTTGTCCTTATGACCTATGAGTGGGGCTACCGATTTGGGCCGCCGCAAGCCATTTCGCCGGTGAATCAAATTCGGCGCGTGCTCGATTATGCGGTGACCGCCATTCCGCGTAGCAAAATCATGATGGGGTTTCAAATTTATGCCCGCGACTGGGTGCTGCCGCACGTGCAAGGGCAAGAGGCGGAAACGTTCAGCCCGAAAGAAGCCGTGGAGCGCGCCATTCGCTACGGGGCGTCCATCCAATACGATGCGGCGGCCGCCTCGCCGTTTTACCGGTACACGGACGAGCAAGGCCGCCAGCACGAAGTATGGTTTGAAGACGCCCGCAGCGCGTTGGCGAAATTTGAATTGGTGAAAGAATACGGATTGCGCGGAATCAGCTACTGGGTGCTCGGGTATCCGTATCCGGAAAACTGGGTGCTGTTAGAAGACAATTTCCGCATTCGCAAGCGTGGGTAAGCTAAGCAGTTAGAGCGTATGCGCCGGTCATCGGGCATGCGCTTTTACTTTGTTTCTTGGAGTTCGAGCCGCTTTTTTAGCTGATAAATTTCCAGATCGTGCTGGCCGATCTTATGGTTTAAATATTCAATCGCAATGTTCGCGTTGCGCCAATCATGTGACAATATCTCGAACATGCGCCGATGGTCGGCCAGCTCGTCCTCGATTTTTTTGAAATGGCTGCGCGTCTCGATAATGAAATGGTCCAACTTTTCCTCGAGGCGTTGTTGCTGTTCTTCGAGGCGTTGTTGTCGTTCTTCGAGGCGTTGTTGTCGTTCTTCGAGGCGTTGTTGTCGTTCTTCGAGGCGTTGCTGTCCGGCTTCTAGGCGGTCGAGGCGTTCATGAATCGGCTGCAACTCCTCTTTCAGCACTGAGCGAAGCAATTCGACAAGCTCGTGAGACATTCTGCATCCCTCCTTTCAGTTTAGTTTTATTGTATCATTGCGTTCATGAGCTGTCATGGCAAATCTTGAGCAGCTTCGTGAAATCGGCCGCCAACGGGATTTGTTCCATGTGTATAACAATATGTGGGATCGGAAATTGCATCTGGATGGCATGATTGACGGCCGAGAATATCGGCAAATCGTGGCTGAAACCGATGGGCATGGTCGTTGGTTTCGCTGGGAGATGAACATATCAAATTGGGGGTAATGAGCCTTCCATGAAAAATGATGCCAAGCAAAAGAAGCACGCGATTTCCCTCCATCCTTGAATCATACTAACATCAAATACGGAGAACATGGAGGGAAATGAATGAAACCGTTTATGCCCAAACTTGTGTATTTCGAACCGGAGGCGTTGCCGCATCCGCTCGGAAAGGTATTGCTCGCTTTTTTCCATCGGCCCAAGTGCAGTATTTTACGTAATGTCCCCTTCATGGTATAATGGGATTGATTGCTATTTTTTGTTTGCCTGGGCGGCCGACTGGCCCGGCAGCGTCTAGCCGAAGCGGGCAAAGCGGCAATGTTCATGAGAGATGCTGACGGCCGCTGCACTTGTCTGCGGCAGACAAATGTAATGGGAGGGGACAAACGTTGCCGACACCAAGCATGGAAGATTATATTGAGCAAATTTACATTTTGATTGAAGAAAAGGGCTATGCCCGCGTCTCTGACATCGCTGAAGCGTTGTCCGTCCATCCCTCCTCGGTGACGAAAATGGTGCAAAAGCTCGATAAAGATGAGTATTTAGTGTATGAGAAATACCGCGGACTCGTCTTGACGCCAAAAGGAAGAAAAATCGGCCAGCGGCTCGTCTACCGCCATGAGCTGCTTGAGCAGTTTCTCCGTTTGATCGGTGTCAGCGAAGAAAACATTTACCGCGACGTGGAAGGGATTGAACACCATTTGAGCTGGAACGCCATCGACCGGATCGGCGATTTGGTGCAGTATTTTCAAGAGGACGAACGCCGCCTTGAAGCGCTGCGCGATGTCCAAAAGCGCAATGAACAAGGAGAGTAAGCCGATGCTTGCTCTTTTTTGTTTGCCGTACTAAATGTCCTCCTTTTTTCTTACATATGTATAAACGGCAAAAAGGGGGAGGCGGCGGTGGACATTGATCTTGTCTTTTCCGGCGGCGGGGTGAAAGGGTTTGCGTTGCTTGGAGCGTATGAAGCGATTGAGGAAAAAGGTCTGCGCTGGAAGCGGCTTGCCGGCACGAGTGCGGGAGCGTTGCTTTCGGCGCTGCTATCGGCAGGCTACAGCGCCCGCGACATCGCCCGACTGCTTGAGGAGTTGGAGTTGGAGCAGTTTTTGGATGAACGGCCGCTATGGATTCCGTTTTCGCTTTGGAAATGGGTGCGCCTGTATTGGCATCTTGGGCTGTATCAAGGAAAGGCGTTTGAGCGGTGGCTCGAGGCGGCGCTCGCCGCCCGCGGCGTGCGGACGTTTCAAGATGTGCCGGCCGGCAGTTTGTATATCGTCGCTTCCGATGTGACGAACGGACGCCTCGTCGTGCTGCCGGACGATTTAGCCATATACGGCATTGACCCTGGGTCGTTTTCCATCGCCAAGGCAGTGCGGATGAGCATCAGCATTCCTTATTTCTTTGAGCCGGTCCGCCTTCGCGGGCGAAACGGTGTGGCTTTCATTGTCGACGGAGGGGTGTTGAGCAACTTTCCGCTGTTTTTGTTCGATGAAGAAAAGAAGAAAAAACGGCCGGTGCTGGGCGTTCAGCTGAGCCCAAAACCAGGGGAGCGGCCGAAACGAACGATCACCAATGCGCTCGATTTGTATGAGGCGCTGTTTGCGGCCATGAGAGAGGCGCATGATGCGCGCTACATTTCGCGCCGCCATGAAAAAAACATCGTCTTTTTGCCGGTGGACAACGTTATTTCCACGGAATTTTCCATCGACCTGGAAGCGCGCCGGCGCCTGATCGATTACGGACGCGAGCGGACGCGGCAGTTTTTGCGCCAATGGGCGTACTAGACGGGAAAGCGACAATAGGTCACACCTCTGCCGCCGATTTTTTAGCTGAACGGCAGAGGCAAACAAAAAAGAATCAAGCTAAAACGAAGCTCGATTCTTTTTTTTGCCTTTTTTGCCCTCGATCACGGTCAAGTGCGGAATGGCCGTCCGTTTTTTCAGCGGCCGCTTCAGTTTCGCCGGCTTTGCTTGTTTGCGCCCGGAGCGGGGATGGAGCTTTTTCGACTGCCGCACCGCCTTTAAATACGATAACCGATCTTGATCGGTGCGGCGTTGGTATACGAACCGGTAGAAGAGATAAATGGCGGCCAAAAACAGCGCAACAAACAACAGCTGGCGGAACAGCACCGTCGGATGGGCAAAAAGGGTATAGACAATGCCAAGCGTTCCAAGCAAAATCATAAGCCCGACAAGCGGATGAATGGCCCGGCGCCGCAATGAGTCCACCCCCTTTGATCGATTACTGCACCGCTTGTTTCCTTTCGGCTTCCGCTTCCAAATCAAGAAGCCGCTGAAACGAGGCGATGGCCACTTCCACTTGGTCATCGTCCGGTTCTTTTGTCGTCAACCGCTGCAGCCATAGCCCGGGATAGCCAAGCCAGCTTAGCAGCGGAATATCCCTCAATTTATTTGTAAACTGCAAGACTTCAAACGAAACGCCAAGCACGACAGGAATTAAAGCGAGCCTGTTTGCGATTCGCAGCCAAAGCGGATCCGTCGGCACGAACAAATAAAGGAACAAGCTGATCATGACAGTAAATAAAATGAAGCTGCTGCCGCATCGGTAGTGAAGGCGCGAGGCGCGCTGGACGTGCTCAACAGTGAGCGGCCACCCCGCTTCAAAGGCGTTGATGACTTTATGTTCCGCCCCGTGGTATTGGAACACGCGCCTAACAAGCGGCGTCAACGAAATAAAGTAAATGTAGCCGAGCAAAAGAGCAAGCTTAAAGGCTCCTTCAAGCAAAATTTGCCCCATTTTCCCCGGTACGAGCGGTTTAAAGGCGTCGGCGGCGAGCGCCGGAACGAGCGTAAAAATGGTTTTGGCGAATAAAAACGATAGCACGCCGATGACGGCGGCGCCGAGAATCAGCCCGAATTTGGAGCGGTTTTCTTCGGCGGCCTGTTTTTCGTCCGAGGACGCCTCATATTGTTCGCTGGCAAACTGCAAATGCTTGGCCCCGTTTGCGCTCGCCTCAATAATGGCGACAATGCCGCGGACAAACGGGATTTTTTTCAGGGCAGCCAGCGTCGGATGGCTGCGGCGAGGCAGCGTAAAATAGTCAATCGTCCCGTCATGACGGCGAATAGCGGTGACGGAGTGCGTCTTGCCGGCAAACATCACCCCTTCAACGACCGCTTGGCCGCCGTATAACGGTTTCTCCATTGATGATTTCATCAGGCCAACACCAACCTATTTTTTATGTTTATTATTTTATTCTACAAGAAACATCCGGAAACCTCTAGGTTGATGCTACTATTATGATTTCCAAAAAATCCATGATTTACACAAGGGCGGTCATTTTTTCGTTTGATTCATGGGACGGTCGGCTGTCGGTCATACTAACTGACAAGGAGGTGCACGATGATGGCGGAACAAAAAGGGAAGCTTGAGCAGGAGGAGACGGAGCGGCCGATGACGCTCATACAAAAAACGATCATCATCGGGTTTGTCGGCGGGGTGTTTTGGAGTTTGATCGGCTATTTGGCTTATTTTTTCCATTTCAGTGAAATCAGTCCGAATATGATTCTCATCCCGTGGGTTGCCGGGGACTGGAAATATGGGAAAGCCGGCAATTATGCGGCCATCGTGCTGATCGGCATCATTTCCATTGCGGCGGCGCTTTTGTACTACGCGTTCCTGCGCAAGATCGCCGGTATGTGGGCGGGAATGGTATATGGCGTGGTGCTTTGGATGATTGTCTTTTATTTGTTTAATCCACTGTTTCCAAACGTCCAACCAGTTGCAGATTTAGAAACGAATACGATTATTACGACGCTTTGCTTATACATTTTATATGGCGTATTTGTCGGGTATTCGATTTCTTTTGAAACGCAAGAAATGAATCGAACGGCGTTAAATGTCGGAAAAGAGGCGGCAAATGAAGGAAACTGACGAAGCTTCTTTTCGCTCTCATCCGCTGAAGTAAGTGCTGCATCAAGCGCCGCGCGGACGTCTAGCGGAAACGACCATCTTTATGGTAAAATAAAGAAGGTTTTGCATGTTTCAGCATCAGTCCATGGCTGCTGCGGGCGCTCGTGAAACTGGCGCGCCTACGAGGTTTTTCGCGTCATCCTGACCGCGAAGATTTTCTCCGCTCTCGACGCAGGCAGCGGAGGAGACGAGCACACTCTAAGGGAAGAGGAGACGGAAACATGGAAAAGCTGGAAAAGCTTCGGGAGCTTCTTGACGAGCAGCATATCGACGGGCTGTTAGTAACAAACGGCTACAACCGCCGCTATTTGACCGGGTTTACTGGCACGGCCGGCGCTGTACTTGTCAGCCGTCAAGGGGCGGTGTTGGTTACGGACTTCCGCTACGTCGAACAAGCATCGAGGCAAGCCCAAGGGTTTGAAGTCGTCCAGCACAGCGGGCCGATCATCGAAGAAATTGCCAATCAGGTGAAGCGGCTTGGCATCAAGAGGCTTGGCTTTGAGCAAGAACATGTCACCTATGCCGCATACAAGTCGTATGAAGAAGCCATCCGCGCTGAACTCGTGCCAACGTCTTGGCTCGTAGAAAAATTGCGCTTGATTAAGTCAGAGGCAGAGATTAAGATATTAAAGGAAGCAGCAGAAATCGCCGATGCGGCGTTTTCGCACATTTTGTCGTTCATCCGTCCAGGCGTTAAAGAAATCGAAGTGGCGAATGAGCTGGAATTTTTTATGCGCAAACAAGGTGCGTCTTCGTCCTCCTTTGATACGATCGTTGCCTCCGGCTACCGTTCGGCGCTGCCGCACGGGGTGGCGTCAGAGAAAACGATCGAGCGCGGCGAGCTCGTCACGCTTGATTTCGGGGCTTACTATAAAGGGTATTGTTCCGACATTACGAGAACGGTCGCCGTCGGCGACATTAGCGTGGAGCTGCGGACGATCTATGACATCGTTCTTGAAGCGCAGCAACGCGGCATGAACGGGCTCAGGGCAGGCATGACCGGCAAAGAGGCTGATGCGCTCACGCGCGATTACATCCGCGAAAAAGGGTATGGCGACTATTTCGGCCATTCGACCGGCCATGGGATTGGATTGGAAATTCACGAAGGGCCGACGCTTTCGTTCCGTTCGGATGTCGTGCTTGAGCCAGGCATGGTTGTCACCGTCGAGCCGGGCATTTACATCCCGGGGCTTGGCGGGGTGCGCATCGAGGACGATACGGTCATCACTGCTGACGGGAACGAAGCGCTCACCCATTCGCCAAAAGAACTGATCATTTTATAATGGATTGCGTGAGGAGGATTTCGGCTAATGATTTCAGTCAACGATTTTCGCACAGGACTTACGATTGAGGTGGACGGCGAGATTTGGCGCGTCCTTGAATTCCAGCACGTCAAGCCGGGCAAGGGGGCGGCGTTCGTCCGTTCGAAGCTGCGCAATTTGCGCACCGGCGCCATTCAGGAGCGGACGTTCCGCGCCGGCGAAAAAGTGAACCGGGCGCAAATCGACACACGCAAAATGCAATATTTGTACGCCAACGGCGACCAACACGTTTTTATGGATATGGAAACGTACGAACAAATCGAGCTGCCGGCGAAACAAATCGAGCATGAATTGAAGTTCTTGAAAGAGAATATGGAAGTATTTATTATGATGTACCAAGGCGAAACGATCGGCGTCGAGTTGCCGAACACCGTCGAGCTGAAAGTCGTCGAAACAGAGCCGGGCATTAAAGGTGACACCGCTTCTGGCGGTTCGAAGCCGGCGAAGCTCGAAACCGGCCTTGTCGTTCAAGTGCCGTTTTTCGTCAACGAAGGCGACACGCTCATCATTAATACGGCCGACGGCACGTACGTTTCGCGGGCGTAAGCGCAAGCCCGACAGGCACCGTCTCGGACACCTTCCGGGGCGGTGTTTTTTATGCGCAAAATGGGCGACGTTTTGCTCTCCCCCATCGTTTTCCTCAGTAAAAACTTCTTCTGAAACGGCTTGTTTTCGCATACGTTTGTACTAATCGATCCCATTTGGCAAAACAGGAGGGGAACATGAAACATTGGCTGCGATCAATCGACCCGTCCGTTATGGCCATGGCTGGCATGCGGATGGTGTCCGCGTTCATTGAACTGAGCGCGGCGCTGTTGATGCTTGTGTTCAATGACGTGAAAAAAGCGCTTGCCGTTAATGCCGCGCTTGCTGTCGTCGGTCCAACCGTCATGATGGTGACCATGGCGATTGGACTGCTTTCGCTTGCGGACGAGCTCTCGTTTTCACGGCTTGGGCTTGTGGCGCTCGGGATCGCGCTCATTTTGTTCGCAATTTACAAGTAAGGCATAAACGGCGCATTCCGCCCATACATATGAACTAGTCCACAAGAAAAGGGGGAGGGCCATGGAAGCGGTGTGGGGAATTTTGCCGAAAACGGTCGCCGCCGCGTTGCAGCACCATCTTCCTTCATGCCGCCGCGGAATTGAAGAAATCCGCATCCGCGTCTCCCGGCCGCTTGAGGTGATCGTCGACGGAACGGCCCGATTGCTGCCGTATGAAGTGACGAAAGAAGACGGCGTGCATTTGCTCAACAAATTGAGTCATTATTCGATCTATGCCGTCGAAGAAGAGCTGAAGCGCGGATTTATGACGATTGAGGGGGGGCATCGCGTTGGGCTGGCCGGCAAAGTCATTACTGAAGGGGGCAAGGTGAAAGCGATCCGCGATGTTTCCTCGTTTAACATTCGCATCGCCAAGGAACAGATCGGCATCGCCGAGCCGCTGATTCCGTATGTGTACGACGGCCGCTGGCGTCATACGATGATCATCGGCTCGCCGCAGACGGGAAAAACGACGCTCCTGCGCGATGCGGCGCGCTTGATTAGCAGCGGGACGAGGCGCATTCCGGCGCAAAAGGTGGCGATCGTTGACGAACGATCGGAAATCGCTGGCTGTGTGAAAGGGATTCCTCAGTTTTCGTTCGGCCCGCGCCTTGACGTGTTGGACGCCTGCCCGAAAGCGGAAGGGATGATGATGATGATCCGCTCGATGAGCCCTGATGTCATGATTGTCGACGAAATCGGGCGCGAGGAGGACAGCGAGGCAGTGCTTGAAGCGGCCAATGCTGGCGTCTCTGTATGGACGACTGTGCACGGCCGCAACATCCAAGACGTCTGGCAGCGTCCGACGCTCGGACCGGTGATGGAACAAAAGGTGTTTGAACGGTTTATTGAGCTGACGAACATTCCCCATCCCGGCTCAATCCGACGCATTCTCGACGCTGGCGGAACGGTGCTGTATGAAAGGGCGGTGGTCCATCGATGAAATGGTTTGGCGCTCTGTTGATTCTCGCCGCCTCAACATGGCTTGGGTTTGCCGCCGCCCGCGTGTTGCACGAGCGGCCGCGCCAGCTCCGCCAGCTGAAAGCGGCGCTGAGGGCGCTTGAGGCGGAAGTGATGTATGGCCATACGCCGCTTGCCGACGCCGCTATGCATCTCGCCCGGCAAACGGCCGCCCCGTTGTCCGAATTGTTCGAGCGGTTTGCCGCCGCGTTATGCACAGAAGAAACGAGCGCCGCCGAGGCATGGGAAAAAAGCTTGCGATCCGTATGGGGAAAAACCGCTCTAAAGCAAGGAGAATTTGAAGTGATGAAACAATTTGGCGCCACGCTTGGCCAATACGACCGGCTCACCCAGCAAAGGCAAATCGCGCTGGCGCTCGCCCATCTTGAGCGGGAGGAAGCGGAAGCGCTAGACAACCAGGCGCGCTACGCCAAGATGGCGAAAAGTTTAGGCGTGTTGGCCGGCCTGCTGCTCGTCATTTTACTCATGTAGACAGGAGGCAGAATCATGGGCATCGATGTCGATCTCATTTTGAAAATCGCCGGCGTCGGCATCGTCATCGCGTTTTTGCATACGGTGCTCGATCAGATGGGGAGGAAAGAATACGCCCAATGGGTGACGCTGCTCGGCTTTATTTATATTTTGTTTATGGTCGCTTCCATCGTCAGCGATTTGTTCCAAAAAATCAAGGATGTCTTTTTGTTCCGCGGGTAGGAGGGATCGGCCATTGACATTTTGCAAATCGTCGGCCTCGGGTTGATCGCGACGTTTTTGGTCGTGTTGCTGCAAGAGCAAAAGTCGAATCTGGCCTTTTTGTTGACCGTGTTTGTCGGCTGCACCATTTTTCTGTTGTTGGTCGATCAAATCAGCAGCATTTTGGCGATGTTGCGAAAAATGGCCGAAGGCGCCCATATTCAGATGGTGTATTTAGAGACGATGCTGAAAATCATCGGCATTGCCTACATTGCCGAGTTCGCTGCCCAAATTTCCAAAGACGCCGGCCAAGGGGCGATCGCCGCCAAAATTGAGCTCGGCGGAAAAATCATCATTTTGGCGCTGGCGGTCCCGATTTTGACGGCGATCATTGAAGCGGTCATCGGCCTCATCCCGTCGGCGCGCTAAAGGGGGGAACGGATTGAAGCGAACAGCGTTCCTTATTGTCGGGCTGCTTTCTCTCTTTTTTTGTCCGTTGGTCGTACAAGCCGCAAGCGATGGACCGTCGGTCAGCGAGCAGCTCGCTCAGCTCGATGTGAGCGATATCCGCCGCTATTGGGAAACGATCGTCAGCGAGTATGGAGGGTTTTTGCCGGAAAGCGAGAAAGGGCCGCTCACCGATTTTTTAAGCGGCGACAAGCAATGGTCGCCGGCCGAATGGCTGAAGGCGCTCGCCCGCTATTTGTTTTATGAACTGCAGGTGAACGGCAAACTGCTCGGCACGCTCATTTTGCTTGCTGTCTTCAGCACGGTGCTGCAATCGCTGCAAAATGCGTTCGCTCAGCAGGAAGTAAGCAAAATCGCCCAGGCGGTCGTCTATATGGTGCTCTTGTTGATCGCCTTAAACAGCTTTCGCCTCGCGGCGGATTATGCGCTTGAGGCGGTGCGGACGATGAGCCATTTCATCATCGCCCTCGTTCCGCTGCTGCTCGCCCTGCTCGCCACTTCCGGCGGGGTCGCGTCGGCGGCGTTTTTCCACCCGATCATTTTGTTTGTGATGAACACCACCGGCACGGTCGTTGAATACGTCACCTTGCCGCTTTTGCTTTTGGCTGCGCTGCTTTCTGTCGTCAGCACGCTCAGCGACCGTTACAAGGCGACTCAGCTCGCCGATTTGCTCAACAAAGCCTCCCTCGGTTTGCTCGGCCTCATTTTGACCGTGTTCCTTGGCGTCATGTCCGTGCGAGGAGCGACAGCGGCCGTGGCTGACGGCGTGGCGCTCCGGGCGGCGAAATTTGTCACCGGCAATTTCATCCCGGTCGTCGGCAAGCTGTTCACTGATGCCGCCGATACGGTCGTCGCCGCTTCCATGCTGTTGAAAAATACGGTCGGGTTGGTCGGGGCGGCGATTTTGCTCATGATCGCCATCTTTCCAGCGGTGAAAATTTTCGCCATCGTCATCGTCTACAAACTATCGGCTGCTCTTCTGCAGCCGCTTGGCGGCGGACCGGTATTGTCCTGCCTCAACATCATCGGCAAAAGCATCGCTTACGTGCTGGCGGCGCTGCTCATTGTGTCGCTCATGTTTTTCTTAAGCCTCACCGTCATGGTGATGGCCGGGAACATTACGATGATGGTCCGCTAGGGGGAGCGCTATGCAGCTAGTCATTGAGTGGGTGACAAACATCATTTTGTTTTTGTTGTTTGCTATCATCATCGATTTTTTGCTGCCGTCGGGGACGATGCAAAAATACGTGAAAATGGCTGTCGGGCTTATGCTCGTTCTCGTGATGCTCGCTCCGGTACTCAGGCTCGCTTCCGTTGATCCCGAGCAGCTCATCGCGTCGGCGCTCGTCCATTTTTCCAACGGCCGTGCGGGGGAGGAGGCAATAAAAAATCAAATCGAACAGCAGAAAAAAGAAATACAAGCCTCGCAACGCGCATATATTTTAAAACAAATGGCTGTCCAGCTCGAAAACGATGTCAATGAGGAGTTGATGGAAAAGTATGGGCTGAAAGCGGATGTCAACGTTTACGCCAAGCCAGGCGACGACTGGCGCATGCCGGATGACATCAAGACGATTGAGGTCGTCCTTTCGAAACAGAAGTCAGCCGGTTCGGTGGAACCGGTTGTCATCGATACGACGAAGCCGCCGGCTTTGCCGGAGGGCGATGCTTCGCTGGCAGAGGAGGTGCGCGCTTTTCTCGCCGGCCGATGGGAAATCGATGAAGATAAAATTGACGTGCAATTTAGGGGGAGGGAATAGAGGGGGGATGTTGCCGCTCATCAAACGGCTCTTTTCTTCAGCGCCGAAAGACGGGGAAGGAGCACAGAAAAAATGGCCGTTTTCGTACGTCGTCGTCCTGCTGTTGGCTGGTGTCGCCTTGATGGCGGCAAGCCATTGGGCAAACAGTGGAGAGGAAGCCGAAGCGAAGCCTTCCGCCGGGCAGCCGTCCGCTCCAGCCGAGCCGGCATTCCTGGCAAGCAAGGAGACGAAAGAGAAAGTGATCGCCGCCTATGAGGAGCGGTACGAAAAAGAACTGAAAGCCGCTCTTGAGGCGATCGAAGGGGTGGATGATGTCACGGTCGTCGTCAATCTCGATTCCACGGAGTTGAAACTGTATGAGAAAAAGCGTTCGACTCAGCAGCAGACAACGGAAGAGAGCGACAAGGAAGGCGGGAAGCGGACGATCGAAAACGAGTCGACCAATGAAGAAGTCATCATTATTCATAACGGCGAAGAAGAAACGCCGCTTGTCGTCGCCACGAAAAAGCCGGACATCCGTGGCGTTCTCGTTGTCGCCAAAGGGGCGGATAATTTGCAAATCAAAAAATGGATCGTCGAGGCGGTGACGCGCGTGTTAAACGTTCCGAGCTACCGCGTCGCTGTCTTGCCGAAAAAATGACCGGGTAAGGGGAGGAGATCGGCATGTTGAAAAAACAAACCGTATGGCTGTTGACGATGTTGAGCTTGGTCGTTGTGCTGTCGGTCTATTACGTGACAGCTCCAAAAAATATGAACGACAGTCCGGCATTTACCGCCAATAAGAAAACGGAAAAAACAACCGATCAGCCGAGCGTCGCTGTCGAAGAGGCGAAAAAGCCGTCCGCGTCTGGCGAAACGGGCGACGACTTGTTTACAGCGCTGCGCATGAAAATTGAGGATGAACGGAGCCGGTTGCGCGATGAGCTGAACGCCATTGTCGCTTCAGCGAACGCGACGGCGGAAGAAAAAAGTGAAGCGCTCGACAAAATTGAAAAATTGCAAGCATTGTCCGAAAAAGAAGCAACGTTGGAGACGCTCATCAAATCGAAAGGCGGTTATGAAGACGTGCTCGTGCGCGCCGATGACAACCAAGTGCGCGTGACGATCAAAGCGAAACAAAGCTCAGCTAAATCGGCGAATGAAGTCATTCATATGGTGAAAAAAGAAATACCCGATGCTGAATACGTGACGGTTGAGTTTCAGCCGGCTGGATGAACGCGCTGCTCTTTAGGGCAGCTTCTTTTTTTGCGGAAAAGTCTTTTGTTTGTCCTACTGTTGTGTGTATAATCGTTATGGACACGTTTAGGCACCGCCAGAAAGGAACGGGCTGCACGATACTTGGAGAAAGGTGTGAGATCGATGAAAATTCAAGAAATCCGTGAATTGATCCGCTTGGTCGACCAGTCCTCAATTGACGAATTCGTATACGAACAAGGCGAAACAAAAGTACATATGAAAAAAGGAACGGCTGCTGTCGCCGTTGCGTCGGCTGCGGCCGCACAGACGGCGGTCGCGCCGCCGGCGCCTGCCGCTCCGGCAGCGGTCGAACCGGCTTCGGCAGCTGCTCCCGTTCAAGCAGCGGCCTCAGAAGCGCCGGCACCGAAAGCGGAAACGCCGGTGGTCAAAGAAGAAAAGCCGGCTGTGGAAGGCAACTTGCATCAAATTACTTCGCCGATGGTCGGCACGTTCTACGCAGCGCCGGCGCCGGACAAGCCGCCGTATGTGAAGCCGGGCGACAAGGTGAAAAAAGACACGGTTGTCTGCATCATCGAGGCGATGAAGCTGTTTAATGAAATTGAAGCGGAAGTCGATGGCGAAATTGTCGAGGTGTTGGTGCAAAACGGCCAGCTCGTCGAATATGGCCAGCCGTTGTTTTTAGTCAAGCCTGAATAAGGGAGAGAACGGACGATGATCAAAAAAGTGTTGGTGGCGAACCGCGGGGAAATCGCCGTCCGCATCATCCGCGCCTGCCGCGAGCTTGGGATTGAGACGGTCGCTGTCTTTTCGCAAGCCGACCGCGACGCCTTGCACGTGCAGCTGGCTGATGAGGCGTACTGCATCGGGCCGACCGCTTCGAAAGACAGCTATTTAAATTTCACAAACATTATGAGCGTCGCCACGCTGACTGGCTGTGACGCCATCCACCCCGGTTACGGGTTTTTGGCGGAAAATGAAGCGTTCGCCGAGCTGTGCCGTGAATGCAACGTGACATTTATCGGCCCAAGTCCGGAAGCGATTGCAAAAATGGGCATTAAAGACATCGCTCGCGAGACGATGCGCGAGGCGGGGGTGCCGATCGTGCCTGGGTCGCGCGGGGTTATCGAAAGCCTTGATGAGGCGCGGGCGATTGCCGAAGAGATCGGCTATCCGGTCATCATTAAAGCGACGGCCGGCGGCGGCGGGAAAGGAATCCGCGTCGCCCGCGACGAAGGCGAGCTCGTCAAAGGCATCAACATCACCCAGCAGGAAGCGGCGACGGCGTTTGGCAACCCAGGCGTCTATATTGAAAAATATATCGAAGATTTCCGCCATGTCGAAATTCAAGTGCTCGCTGATTCGTACGGCAATACGATTCATCTCGGTGAGCGCGACTGCTCGATCCAGCGCCGGTTGCAAAAACTGGTCGAGGAAGCGCCGTCGCCGGCGCTTGACGACGAGATGCGCCGGAAGATGGGCGAGGCGGCGGTCAAGGCGGCGAAAGCGGTCAACTACACCGGCGCCGGTACGGTTGAATTTATTTATGACCACCGGAACAAACAATTTTACTTCATGGAGATGAATACGCGCATTCAAGTCGAGCATCCGGTCACTGAACTGATCACCGGCATCGATTTGGTCAAGGAGCAAATCCGCATCGCCGCCGGTGAAAAGCTGTCGATCACCCAAGAGGACGTCACGTTTAACGGCTGGGCGATCGAGTGCCGGATCAACGCCGAAAATCCAGCGAAAAACTTTATGCCGTCGCCGGGGAAAATCGCCATGTACCTGCCGCCGGGCGGCCCGGGCGTGCGCGTCGATTCCGCCGTCTATCCAGGCTATACGATCCCGCCGTATTATGATTCGATGATCGCCAAATTGATCGTTCATGCGCCGACGCGTGCGGAAGCGATCGCCCGCATGAGACGGGCGCTTTCGGAGTTTATCATCGAAGGCATTCATACAACGATTCCGTTCCACATAAAATTAATGGAGCATGAGAATTTTCAAAGCGGTGAGTTTAATACGAAGTTTTTGGAGTTATATGATATTATGAAGGCGGAATAGGAGGTGCCTTATGTCTGAGCATGTCTTTGAAACAGAGCAAGTGTACCCGGCGCTCGGCAAGGTGGAAATTGCACCGGAAGTGATTGAGGTGATCGCTGGCATCGCGGCGTCAGAAGTCGACGGCATCGCGCAAATGCGCGGCAATTTTGCCGCCGGCGTCGCCGAGCGGTTTGGAAAGAAACACCATGGCAAAGGCGTCAAGGTTGATTTGCGCGACGACGGCGTCGTCATCGATCTTTATTGCCTCGTCCAGTTTGGCGCATCGATTCCGAACGTGGCGAAAAAGGTGCAGGAAAATGTGCGCCAGGCGCTTTGGAACATGACCGGCCTCGAGGCGAGCGAAGTGAACGTTCATATCGTCGGCATCCAGTTTGAGGGCGGCAAGCAGGAACAAGGCGTGGTCGAACAGTGATCTCGCAAGGCAGTTGCTTTTTCGGCGGCTGCCTTTTTGTTTTTTTGGCCAAAGTTTGTTATTGTAATGAACGAGGCCGTTGTGGCGCAACCAACGGCAGCGCGAATGATTTGTGGGAAAAGGCTGGCTTTTTCCGAAAAATATGATATGATTTCATTGTGAATGTTCGTTTTTTTGGAAAGGGGGACCGCCATGAAGCGGCATGAAGCACGGGAAAAGGCGTTGCAGGCGCTGTTTCAAATCGATGTCGGACGCATTCCACCAGACGAGGCGCTCCACAATGTCACGGGCGGCGGCGACATCGACCCGTTTTTGCGCCAGCTCGTCTTTGGCGTCGTCGAGCACCAGGAGGAGATTGACGAGCTGTTGCGCGCCAATTTGGAAAAATGGACGCTTGAACGCGTCGCCAACGTTGACCGCGCCATTTTGCGCATGGCGACGTACGAGATGAAATACGCCGATGATGTGCCGGTAAGCGTCAGCCTCGATGAGGCGGTCGAGCTGGCGAAAAAATTCGGCGATTGGAAATCCGGAAGTTTTGTCAACGGCGTGCTTTCGAAAGTGAAGGCGGCGCTGCAAAAATAAAACCGGCTGCATCGCGGGCAGATATCGAACGATGAACGAGGAGAGGGGAACGAAACACGATGACAGCACAAATCATTAGCGGAACGGAGATGGCGAGGACGATTCGCACCGCATTGGCGGATGAAGCCGTACAGTTGAAAGCGGACGGCGTTGAGCCGGGGCTGGCCGTCATTCTAGTCGGCGACGATCCGGCATCGCATTCGTATGTAAAAGGAAAACAAAAAGCGTGCGCCGAGGTCGGCATTCGCTCGTTCCTTTACACGTTTCCGGCGGCGATCGACGAAGAGACGCTGCTTGCGAAAATCCGCGAGTTAAACGTCGATCCGGCGGTGCACGGCATTTTAGTGCAGCTGCCGCTGCCGGATCACATTTGCGAATGGTCGGTCATTGAAACGATCGCACCGGAAAAAGATGTCGATGGGTTTCACCCGATCAATGTCGGAAAAATGATGATCGGCCAACGGGCGTTTCTCCCTTGCACTCCGCATGGCATTTTAGTGATGGTGCAATCGGCCGGCATTGACATCGCCGGCAAGCACGTCGTCGTCGTCGGCCGAAGCAACATCGTCGGCAAACCGGTTGGCCAGCTGTTTTTGCGCGAACATGCCACCGTCACCTACACTCACTCGAAAACGCCGGATTTGGCCGCCATCACTCGGCAGGCGGACATTTTGATCGTCGCTGTCGGCAAGGCGCGCCTCATCGGCCCGGAACACATCAAGCCCGGGGCGGTCGTCATCGACGTCGGCGTCAACCGGCTTGAGAACGGCAAATTGTGCGGCGATGTCGATTTTGACGCTGTGAAAGAAGTGGCTGGCTATATTACGCCGGTGCCGGGTGGAGTCGGGCCGATGACGATTACAATGCTCTTGCACAACACGATTGAAGCGGCACGGCAGCTGGCCGCAAAGTGAGGGCAGGATCAGTGGAAGTGAAATATGTGACGGTCGGGGCGTTGACGAAGTACATCAAACGCAAGTTCGATGTCGACCCGCATTTGCGCGATCTATGGGTGAAGGGCGAGATTTCGAATTTTAAGCAGCATTCGCGCGGCCATATGTATTTTACGTTGAAAGACAGCCAAGGACGCATTGCCGCCGTCATGTTCGCCGGCTACAACCAGCATTTGCCGTTCCGCCCTGAAGATGGGATGAACGTGCTCGCGCGCGGGGAAATTTCCGTCTATGAACCGAACGGCAACTATCAGCTTTATGTCAAAGAAATGCAGCCGGAAGGCGTCGGAAGCCTCTATTTAGCCTACGAACAGCTGAAGCAGCGGCTCGAGGCGGAAGGGTTGTTTTCGCCGGTCCATAAAAAGCCGCTTCCAGCCTTCCCTCGCTGCATCGGCGTCGTTACATCGCCGACTGGAGCGGCGGTGCGCGATATTATGACGACGATTCGCCGCCGCTATCCGCTCGCTAAAGTCATTTTGTTTCCAGCGCTCGTTCAAGGGGACGGGGCGGCGCCCTCCATCGTGCGCGCCATCGAGCGGGCGAATTCGTTCGGCGGGGTTGATGTGCTGATTGTCGGCCGCGGCGGCGGCTCGATCGAAGAATTGTGGGCGTTCAATGAAGAAATCGTCGCTCGCGCCATCTTCGCCTCAAAAATACCGATTATTTCCGCTGTCGGCCATGAAACAGATTTTACGATCGCCGACTTTGTCGCCGATTTGCGGGCGCCGACGCCGACGGCAGCAGCTGAGATGGCGGCGCCGCATGTTGGGGAGCTCGCTGAGCGGCTCGCCGAGCGGAAATGGCGGCTCATCCGCGCCATGAAAGAGCAGCTTGCCGCTGATAAAGAGCAGCTTCGCCGGCTGCAAGGATCCTACGCATTCCGCTATCCCAAGCGGCTCTATGAACAAAAAGAACAGCAGCTTGATGCGTTGCTTGAGCGGCTTAGCCGCCAACGCGAACGGCTCGTCGACAAACATCGTCAGCGGTTGCATGAGCTTGACATGAGACTATGGCGGCACCATCCAGCTGCAGAGCTTGAGCGGATGAAAGAACGGCAAAAGGCGGCCGCCAATGCGCTGGAAAAAGCGATGCGCACCGCGGTGGAGCGCCATCGGTTCCGCTTTCGCTCCAACCTCGCCCGGCTTGAGGCGCTCAGTCCGCTTCGCATCATGGAGCGCGGCTACAGCTTGGTGTACAATGAGCAGGGCGAGCTCGTGAAACGAACGAACCAGCTTCGAATCGGCGAGCATCTTTCCATTCAAGTTCAAGACGGACGAGTCGATTGTCAAGTGACGGGAGTGGAGGAAAAACACGTATGAGCGAAGAAAAAGAGATGACGTTTGAAGAAGCGATGAAAAAACTGGAGGAAATCGTCGAAAAGCTCGAGGAAGGGAACGTGCCGCTTGAGGAGGCGATCGCCTTTTTTCAAGAAGGCATGAAACTGTCCAAGCTTTGCCATGATAAATTGCAGCATGTGGAGAAACAGTTGGAGTACATGCTGCGTGAAGACGGCGAGCTTGTCCCTTTTTCGCCGGAGGAGGAGTGACGGGTGGCGCAGCTTTCGGTTGAACAGTTTCTCAACGAACAAAAACGGGCCGTCGAGGCGGCGCTTTCCTCCTATATGGCGCGGCTTCGTGGGCCGGAGACGCTGAAAAAGGCGATGGCCTACTCGCTTGAGGCCGGCGGCAAACGAATCCGCCCGCTTTTGTTGCTGGCGACCATCCAAGCGCTTGGCAAAGACCCGGCGATCGGTCTGCCAGTCGCTTGCGCCATTGAAATGATCCATACGTACTCGCTCATTCATGATGATTTGCCAAGCATGGACAACGATGATTTGCGGCGCGGCAAACCGACGAACCATAAAGTGTTCGGCGAGGCGATGGCCATTTTGGCCGGGGACGCCTTGCTTACGTATGCGTTTCAATTGATCGCCGAGGTTGATGACGACCGCGTTCCGCCTTCCGTCCGGCTGCAGCTCATCGAGCAGCTCGCGAAGGCGGCCGGCCCGGAAGGCATGGTCGCTGGACAGGCGGCTGATATGGAGGCGGAAGGAAAAACGCTGGCGCTTGCGGAACTGGAATACATCCACCGCCATAAGACGGGGAAAATGTTGCAATACAGCGTGCACGCCGGCGCCCTGCTTGGCGGCGCCGATGGTCGGCAGACGCGCGAACTCAACGAGTTCGCCGCACATTTAGGCCTCGCCTTTCAAATTCGCGACGATATTTTGGACATTGAAGGAATGGAAGAAAAAATCGGCAAGCGAGTCGGCAGCGACCGCGACAACAAGAAGGCGACATATCCGGCGCTTCTTTCGCTAGGCGGTGCCAAAGAGAAACTGGCGTTTCACATCGACGCCGCGAAGCGCCATTTGCAACAAGCCAAAATCGATGACGCGGTGCTGGTCTACATTTGCGAGCTTGTCGCGGTCCGCGACCACTGATGCGGGGCGGCGGCCTCTTGTTCCCGTTGTTCGCTTTCCTTCGGGGCGGAGGCGGCCTTGTTTTTTTGGTTGTTTTCCGCCGGGCGGCCGCCGCAAGTTCTATAGATACACCACAAAACGCGTCCTAGTGATGACGGGCTGCGTTGGCGGGAAAAGTCGATTTTTCGCGCCGGATCATGTATAATAATACTACCTGTACGAGGAGAAACGGCTCGGAGAACGACAGAATGAAAGCGAGTGATCTTTGTTGGACTTGACAAAAATTGACCATCCGCGCGTTGTCAAAAACATGTCCATTCCTGAGCTGAAACGGTTAAGCGCCGAGATTCGGCGGTTTTTAATTGAGAAGTTGTCGAAAACGGGCGGACATATCGGCCCGAACTTAGGGGTCGTCGAGCTGACGATCGCCCTCCACCGCGAATTCGACAGCCCAAAAGACAAGCTCATTTGGGATGTCGGACACCAGTCATACGTGCATAAAATTTTGACCGGACGCGCCGCCGCGTTTGACACGCTCCGCCAATACAAGGGGCTGTCCGGGTTCCCGAAACGGAGCGAAAGCGAGCATGACGTGTGGGAAACGGGCCATAGCTCGACGTCGCTGTCGGCGGCGATGGGAATGGCGATCGCCCGTGATTTGAAAGGGACGGATGAATACATCGTGCCGATCATCGGCGACGGGGCGCTCACCGGCGGCATGGCGCTTGAGGCGCTCAACCATATCGGGCATGAGAAAACGGATATGATTGTCATCTTAAACGACAATGAAATGTCGATCGCCCCGAACGTCGGCGCGTTGCACAACATCCTCGGTCGGTTGCGCACCGCCGGCAAATACCAGTGGGTGAAAGATGAACTGGAGCTGCTGCTCAAGCGCATCCCAGCGGTCGGCGGCAAGCTGGCGGCGACGGCCGAGCGGCTGAAAGACAGCTTGAAATATTTGCTTGTCTCCGGCGTGTTTTTCGAAGAGCTCGGGTTTACGTATTTAGGCCCGGTCGACGGCCACGATTTTGAGGATTTGTTTGAGAACTTGCGCTATGCGAAGAAGATGAAAGGTCCGGTGCTTGTGCATGTCATCACGAAGAAAGGGAAAGGATACAGTCCGGCGGAAAACGACAAAGTCGGCACATGGCACGGCACAGGGCCGTACAAAATCGAAACCGGCGCTTTTGTCAAAACGAAAGAGGCCGGTCCGTCATGGAGCGCGCTTGTCAGCGAAACCGTGCGCCGGCTCGCTCGCACCGACCCGCGCATCGTCGCGATTACGCCGGCGATGCCGGTCGGCTCGAAGCTGGAAGGGTTCGCAAGCGAGTTTCCAGATCGGATGTTTGATGTTGGCATCGCCGAGCAGCACGCGACAACGCTCGCGGCTGGATTGGCGACGCAAGGGATGAAACCGTTTTTGGCCATTTATTCGACATTTTTGCAGCGCGCCTATGACCAAGTCGTCCATGATGTATGCCGGCAAAACTTAAATGTCTTTTTCGCCATTGACCGTGCTGGGTTGGTCGGGGCGGACGGCGAAACGCACCAAGGGGTGTTTGACATCGCCTTTTTGCGCCATGTGCCGAATTTGGTGTTGATGATGCCAAAAGACGAAAACGAAGGACAGCACATGGTGTACACCGCCATCCGCTACGACGACGGGCCAATCGCCATGCGTTTCCCGCGCGGCAACGGGCTTGGCGTACCGCTTGATGAGGAGCTGAAAGAAATCCCAATCGGCACGTGGGAAGTGTTGCGCGACGGCTGCGATGCGGCGATTTTGACGTTTGGCACGACGATTTCGATGGCGCTTAAGGCGGCCGACGAGCTGGCGAAAGACGGCATATCGGTGAAAGTCGTCAACGCTCGCTTTTTGAAGCCGATGGACGTGGCGATGCTTCACGAACTGCTTGAGAGCCGCCTGCCGATCTTAACGGTCGAAGAGGCGGTGCTGCAAGGCGGCTTTGGCAGTGCTGTGTTGGAGTTTGCTCATGATCATGGTTATCACGGAGCGGTCATCGAACGGATGGGCATCCCGGACCGCTTTATCGAACATGGAAGCGTCAGCGAGCTGCTCAATGAAATCGGGCTGACGTCGACCCATATCATCGACCGCATCAAAACGATGGTGCCAAGAAAACAGAAAAGGGCTTGAGACATGAAAGGAAAAAAAGAACGGCTCGATGTGCTGCTTGTCGAACGAGGGCTGGCGGAAACGCGGGAAAAGGCGAAGCGAGCGATCATGGCCGGGCTTGTCTATTCAAACGACGTTCGACTCGATAAGCCCGGGGAAAAAGTGCCGGTTGACATTCCGCTTGAGGTGAAAGGCAACCCGCTTCCGTACGTCAGCCGCGGTGGGTTGAAACTGGAAAAAGCGTTGCGCGAGTTTCATATTCGCGTGGAAAATAAAATTGTTCTTGACATCGGCGCGTCGACCGGCGGTTTCACCGACTGCGCCTTGCAGCATGGGGCGAAGCTGACGTATGCCGTCGATGTCGGCTACAACCAGCTTGCCTGGAAGCTGCGTCAAGACGAGCGCGTCGTTGTAATGGAGCGGACGAACTTCCGCTACGTGACGCCGGATCAGTTTACGAAAGGGCTGCCGGAAGTAGCTGTCATCGATGTCTCGTTTATTTCGCTGCGGCTCATTTTGCCGGTCGTCAAGACGGTCATGGTGCCGGGCGGCGATGTGATTGCTCTCGTCAAGCCGCAGTTTGAAGCCGGCAAGGAAAAGGTCGGCAAAAAAGGGATCATCCGCGATCCGAACATTCACGAGGAAGTGCTCGAATCGATCATTCAATTCGCCTGCGCGGAAGGGTTCGATGTTCTTCATTTAACGTATTCACCGATTACCGGCGGCGACGGCAATATTGAATTTTTGCTTCATGCTGCCTATCCTGGAGGAAACCGGGAGGGAGAAAACCGACTGCCAGCATCCGTCGCCGACGTGGTGAGCGAGGCGCATGCCCGATTGCGGGCGGGGAGCGTGGAGCCAAGCGGCAAATAGCGTCGGCGGGACGGACAATCTGCTCTGCACTTTGAAAAGCGGGGAGGTGGCGCAATGTGAACAAAGGGCAAAGGCATATTAAAATTCGCGAAATCATTATGAACCATGACATTGAAACGCAAGACGAGCTTGTCGACCGGCTGAGAGAAGCTGGCTTTAACGTCACCCAGGCGACCGTCTCGCGCGACATTAAAGAAATGCAGCTCGTCAAAGTGCCGATGGCCAACGGCCGCTACAAGTACAGCCTTCCGTCCGACCAGCGCTTCAATCCGTTGCAAAAGCTGAAGCGGGCGCTTGTTGATGTGTTTGTGAAGCTTGACGGAACGGGCAACTTGCTTGTGTTGCGGACGCTGCCGGGCAACGCCCATGCCGTCGGCGTCTTGCTCGACAATTTGGATTGGAACGAAATCGTCGGTACGATTTGCGGCGACGATACGTGCCTGATCATCTGCCGTACTCCGAAAGATGCGGAAAAAGTGTCCGACCAGCTGTTGTCCATGCTCTAGGCGAGGACCGGCCCAGCTTCCGTTCCACGTTCAAGGACGGAACGACAGGGCGGTCCTCGTTTGCAAATCCGAACATACGTGCTATAATCAAAAGTGGAATTAATCGGACAGGCAAGGAGTGGTGAAATGCTCGCCGAGCTGTCGATTAAAAATTTCGCCATTATCGAGTCGCTCTCGTTGTCGTTTGACAAAGGGCTGACGGTGTTAACCGGCGAAACGGGAGCCGGCAAATCGATCATCATCGACGCGATTCATTTGTTGATCGGCGGACGCGGCTCCGCTGAATTTGTCCGCTTTGGAGCGGAAAAGGCGGAAATCGAAGGGCTGTTTTTGCTTGATGATGACCGCCATCCGTGCTGGCAAAAATGCGCAGACGTTGGCATCGACGCCAGCGACGGCATGATCGTGTTGCGCCGCGATATTTTCGCCAACGGCAAAAGCGTCTGCCGCATTAACGGCAAGCTCGTCACGACGGCGGTGCTGCGCGACATCGGGGCGACGCTTGTTGATATTCACGGCCAGCATGAACATCAAGAACTGATGGATCCGTCCCGCCATCTGCCGCTTTTAGACGAGTTCGGCGGCCTAGAGGCGGCAGAGGCGCTTGCTCGCTACCGCGCCGTCTACGAGCGGTATGAGGAGCTCGGAAACAAATTGAAAAAGCTGAGCGAAAATGAACAGCAAATGGCGCACCGGCTTGATTTGCTGACGTTTCAGCTGCGTGAAATCGAGCAGGCGGCGCTCGAGCCGGGCGAGGACGAGCGGCTGATGGAGGAAAAAGTTCGCATCGTCAATTTTCAAAAAATTTATACCGCGCTGCAGAAAAGCTATGAGGCCCTCTCCGGAGAGGGACGCGGGCTTGATTCCATCGGGGAGGCGATGCGCCATCTCGATGACGTCGCAGGCATGGATGCAGCGCTCAAAGATGCGCATGAAACGACGGCGAACTGCTACTATTTGCTCGAGGAAGTCATGTACAAGCTGCGCGATCAAATTGAGGAGATGGAATACGACCCAGAGCGGCTCGATGCCATTGAAAGCCGTCTCGCGGAAATCGGGCAGCTCAAACGAAAATACGGGGCGACGATCGCCGATATTTTGCACTATGCCGAGACGATCGCCGAGGAAATCGAGACAATCGAAAATCGCGAAACGCATGTGCATGAGCTTACGCAGCAGCTCGCTCTGGTGACGGACGAGTTGCTCACGGAGGCGAAAAACGTCACCGCTGTTCGGCAAACATATGCCCGGCGCCTGATTGAGCGCATTCATCAAGAACTGAAAGACTTGTACATGGACAAAACGAAATTTGACATCGTATTTGCCAAGCGCGAAGGATCGCTTGACGCTCCCTTGGTCGACGGCGTGCCGGTTAGGTTCCAAGAAGATGGCATCGATGTCGTCGAGTTTTACATTTCGACGAACGTCGGCGAGCCGTTAAAACCGCTCGTCAAAGTCGCTTCCGGCGGCGAGCTGTCGCGCATTATGCTGGCGTTGAAAACGATTTTTTCCAAACATCAAGGAGTGACGTCGATTGTTTTTGATGAGGTCGACACCGGTGTCAGCGGACGCGTCGCCCAGGCAATGGCGGAAAAAATTTACCGCATCGCCAGCCAGTCGCAAGTGCTTTGCATTTCCCATCTGCCGCAAGTCGCTGCGATGGCGGACACGCACTTGTTGATCGCCAAAGAGACGGATGGGGAACGGACGAAAACAGTCGTGAGGAAGCTCAATGAGGAGGAGAAAGTGAAAGAAATCGGGCGGATGATTTCCGGCGTCGAGATGACGGAATTGACGAAACGGCATGCCAAAGAGCTGTTGGAACTGGCGGCGAAAATGAAACATTGATTCCTGTTTCCCCTGTTCGTCGAGGGGAGGCGCATCCCTCTCAAAGCGGGCCGATTCCGCCTGCCTGTTCTGCCTTGGCGCCCGCTTTCCTTAAGAGAACTACGGTGTTTCATAAAGATAAGCAAAAAGCCGCGCGGCTGTCCGGATGCAAGTCCATCCAATTCCGGGCAGCTTTTTTATCGACAGGGCGATTATATTTTCCCCGGTTCAGGCAAAATTAAAACTGTAACCGTTTTTGCATGGTGTAGGCGGGAGCGAGGAGAGTGGACGACATTGAATAAAGAAACGGCGCGAAAAATCGCAGGAGTGCTTCTCCTTGGTATATTGACGGCCATCGCCTTTTCCAAACCGATGAAGGAATATTGGCAAATTCCGAAGCAGCTTGTCCTGTTTGAAGGCGATGCGGTTGAATTTCCTGCCGCTTCCCTTCCCGTGCAAGCGGCCGTCAATGACCGAAACGCTCCCGAAACGCTCAATATTGAGCGAAAAAACGGTTCTCTGTCTGTAAAGGCGAAACGCCGCGGACATGAAACGATGATGTTGCAGGTTGCCGGAATGCCGATCAAGCAAGTGGATGTCAACGTGCTGCCGACGCTCAAAGTCATTCCCGGCGGACAATCGATCGGCGTCAAGCTCAATACCGTCGGCGTTCTTGTCGTCGGTTACCACCTTGTCGAAACCGAAAACGGGAAAAAATCGCCGGGAGAGGCAGCCGGCATTCAAGTCGGCGACATCATTATCGGCATTAACGGCCAAAAAATCGAAAACATGAGCGACCTTTCCCCTTTCATCGAGGAGGCCGGCAAAACGGGAAAACCGCTTCATCTAAAAATTCTGCGCGATCAGCACTCCATGACGGTGAAGCTCGTTCCGCTGAGAGACAAGCATGACGATGTGTACCGCATCGGCCTGTACATTCGCGATTCGGCCGCCGGCATCGGGACGATGACATTTTACGACCCCAAATCAAAAACATATGGCGCACTTGGCCATGTCATCTCTGACATGGATACGAAAAAGCCGATTGTCGTGCAAAACGGGCAAATTATGCGCTCGACCGTCACATCGATCGAAAAAGGGACGAGCGGCAATCCAGGTGAAAAATTAGCCCGCTTTTCCGACGGCGAAGAAGTGATCGGCACGATCACCACCAACAGCCCGTTTGGCATTTTCGGCAAGCTGATCAAACCACTGCCGAACGGTCCGTTCACAAAACCGATCCCGGTTGCCTTGGCGAACCAAGTGAAAGAAGGACCGGCAAAAATATTGACAGTGGTGGAAAACGACAAAGTCGAGCAGTTTGACGTGGAAATTGTCAGCACCATTCCGCAGAAATTTCCGGCGACCAAAGGCCTCGTGATTCGCGTCACGGACCCGCGCTTGTTAAAGAAAACAGGGGGCATCGTCCAAGGGATGAGCGGCAGTCCGATCATTCAGGATGGAAAACTTGTCGGCGCAGTGACGCACGTTTTCGTGAACGATCCGACATCCGGCTATGGCGTCCACATTGAGTGGATGCTGCAAGAGGCAGGCATCGATCTATACGGCAAACAAAAGAAAGCGAGCTGACAAAGTCGGCTCGCTTTTTCCCGGCAGCCAACATTCGATTCTTGCGTATATTTGGTGAAATGACGAGTGATGATTTGGTCACCATTCATCTCTTCCTGATCATCCCAAGGTCAATGTTTCGAAATGCTGTGAGCGGCTTGATTGATTCCGCCATATTGGTTAGGCTGCCACTAAAAATTTTTCAAAAAAGGCGGCAAAAATTTTGCCGGTTTGGCATAGATATTTGGTGAAACATCCATTAAAATGAAATGTGTAAAGATTTTTCGACAAACGCATCGCTGGTGAAAACGAATATTGTCTAATGAGCTCGTTTTTTGTTATAATTTTTATTTTTTGAAAAATAAAAGGATTTTTTGCCGCTGTTGTCGAATGTACGTTAATGGAATGTTACATAGCAAGAAAAAGTGGAGGAGGACGATCGTTTTGAGCATTAAGGTGTGCATTGCCGATGATAACCGCGAATTGGTGACATTGCTTGACGAATATATCTCGAGTCAGCCGGACATGGAAGTGATTGGCACGGCGTATAACGGCCAAGATTGCCTTCATATGCTCGAGGAAAAGCGGCCGGATATTTTGCTTCTGGACATCATTATGCCGCACTTGGATGGGTTGGCTGTGCTTGAGAAAGTCCGCGCAGGTTGTGAGCATCAGCCGAGCGTCATTATGCTGACGGCGTTCGGCCAGGAGGATGTCACGAAAAAGGCAGTGGAACTCGGCGCTTCCTACTTCATTTTAAAACCGTTCGACATGGAGAATTTGGTCCATCACATTCGGCAGATTCATGGCAAAACGGCGCCGATGGTCAGAAAAACCGGCTCTGCCTACCAGGCGCGCGACAACAAACCGAAAAATTTGGATGCGAGCATTACGAGCATCATCCATGAAATCGGCGTCCCGGCGCATATTAAAGGCTATCTGTACTTGCGCGAAGCGATCGCGATGGTGTACCACGACATCGAACTGCTCGGCTCCATCACGAAAGTGCTCTATCCGGACATCGCGAAAAAATACAACACGACGGCCAGCCGCGTCGAGCGCGCCATTCGCCATGCGATCGAAGTCGCTTGGAGCCGCGGCAACCTCGAATCGATTTCCTCGCTGTTCGGCTATACGGTGAGCGTCTCGAAGGCAAAGCCGACAAACTCGGAATTCATCGCCATGGTGGCCGATAAGCTCCGGCTTGAGCATAAAGCATCGTAACGGAAAACGAATGATAGCCAAAGCGGCAAGACGCTCCGCAATCGGGGGCGTCTTTTTTGCCGTTTGGCGGCTTGCTGGAACGAAAAAAGGGGGAACGTGGCTTGCGCCGGTGTGGTGCACAGAGGCGGCTTTACCGCCAAGGGCCAGACGGTTAAGATGGGTCGTTTTCTTTTTCTTTTTTCTCCAATTCCAGCAGCTTGTTCACCAAAATGTGCGGCGGCATATGCATGATCTGCTCGATCGGCACGCCGAGCGCTTTGGCCAGCTTTTGCGCTGTTTCCAGCGAAATTTTCAACGGCTGCATCATCTCCACCTCGTTTGTTCATAGTATTATTTTTAGTATAACGAACGACCGCCGGTTTCGGCCAGCTCGTTGGCTGAACGGCGAATAAATGCGAAAGGAAGAAGGCAGAATGACATTGATTTTTGCCCACCGCGGGGCGGCGGGGACGCACCCGGAAAATACGATGGCGGCGTTTATCGAGGCGGAAAAAGCGGGAGCGGACGGCATTGAATTGGATGTGCAGCTCACAAAAGACGGCGAAGTGGTCGTCATTCATGACGAAACGGTCGACCGGACGACGGACGGCAGCGGCTGGGTGAAAGACATCACGTACCGCGAACTGCGCCGATTGAACGCGGCGGCCATGTGGGACGGCAAACACGGCCATTGTCCGATTCCGCATCTTGAGGAAGTGCTTGCTTGGCTGTCATCAACACGGATGGCGGTCAACATCGAGCTGAAAAATAGCCTCATCGCCTACGAAACGCTTGAGCAAAAAACGATCTCCCTCGTGCGCCGCTATGGGCTTGAGAAGCGGACGATTTTGTCATCGTTCAATCACCATAGCATGCGCCTTTGCCGAACGCTTGCACCGGAAATCGAGACGGCGCTCTTGTACATTGAGCCGCTGTATGCCCCATGGACGTATGTGCGTGCCATGAACGCCGACGGGGTGCATCCGCACTATCGGACGGTGACGGCGGAATTTGCCGCCGAAGCGCGGCGGCGCGGGGTGGCGGTCCGCCCGTTTACGGTAAATAAGCGAAATGTGATGAAAACGATGTTTGCTTATGGCGTTGACGCCGTCTTCACCGACTACCCGCGCCAAGCGAAGCAATGGAAAGAGAAAACGCCTTAACGAGAGACGTTAAGGCATTTTTTGTTTGCCTTGAAATGGATGTTTTCCCAGTGTAATAGGCATCAACGTTCCGGGTCAAGGCGTTTTTCGTTTTCGTTGAAAACGCGCCTGCACTTTGTTGCGTTTCCGGTCGCGGTGCAGCAAAAAACCGCCGAGAAACGCCAGCCCAGCGGCAAACAGCGCGAGCCCGGCGAGAAATTGCAGCCATAAGGCAGAAAACAGCGGCCCGTTGATGCCAAACAACGCATCGCGCATCCATTTGATGCCAAGCGCCGCTCCAAGCCCGGGAATGACTAAAATCAACAGCGCAATCATTCGCCCCATCGCGATCGCGTTCCTTTCCGAAAAGAGTAGCCTTATCGACTATCATAGCGGTTATTGGGCGTTTGTCAAGGAAAGAGCAAATCAAGTATGATAAAAGTGTCTGCAAAAATTGGCATACTATAAAGTGTGGTGAATGGACATGAAAAAAGTGATGATCATTGGGGCTGACTCGCGCGGAATGTCGCTTTTGAAGCTGCTTCACGGGGCGTCGGGATTTGACGTTGTGGCGGTTGTTGACGTCGATGAACAAGCTCCGGGGGTGCAACTGGCGCAAAAATGGGGCATCGCTGCTGCGAGCGACTGGCGTCCATGGATGGCCGAGCCGCTTGATTTGATCATTGAAACGACGGGCAGGGCGGATGTCCTTGAGGAAATCCGTCGATTGGCGCCAGAGGGAGCCAATATTGTCCCAAGTGCAGTCGCGCAGATGATGGCCGAGCTCGTTGAAGAAAAAGAAGCGCTCATCGCCAAATTGAAAAGCGAAGTGGCTCGGCGCGCGCTCATCTTTCATTCGTCCCACGATGGCATGATTGTCGTTGATGAATATGGTTACATTACCGATATGAATCAAAGCGCGGCGGAGCTGCTTGAAGTCGATAAAGACAAAGTGATCGGCAAGCATATTTTGACCGTTCTGCCGTCAAGCGGCTTGCCGCGCGTGCTCGAAACGAGGCAGACGGAGTTTCATCAAGAAGTGGAGCTGGCCAATGGAAAAAAATTGATCACCACCCGCATCCCGATCATCGATGACAATGGCAAACTGTTTGGGGCGCTCGCGGTATTCAAGGACATCACCGAGCTTGTCGCTTTGGCGGAAGAAATCACCGACTTAAAAGAAGTCCGCATGATGCTCGAAGCGATCATCTATTCGTCGGAAGAGGCGATTTCCGTCGTCGATGAAAATGGGAACGGTATTTTGATCAACCCGGCGTATACACGGCTCACCGGTTTGACAGAGGAAGACGTCATCGGCAAACCGGCGACCGCCGACATCGCCGAAGGGGAAAGCATGCATATGCAAGTATTGAAAACGCGCCGCCCGGTGCGCGGAGCGCGCATGAAAGTCGGCCCGAAAAACCGGGATGTCATCGTCAATGTTGCGCCGATTATTGTTGATGGCGTATTGAAAGGGAGCGTCGGCGTCATTCATGATGTGTCAGAAATTCAGCGGCTGACGACTGAGCTCAATCGGGCGCGGCAAATCATCCGCACGCTCGAGGCGAAATATTCGTTTGCCGACATCGTCGGCGAGTCGGAAGAGATGAAGGTTGCCATCGAGCAGGCGAAGCTGGCGGCGAAAACACCGGCGACGATTTTGCTGCGGGGGGAATCAGGGACGGGCAAGGAGCTGTTCGCCCACGCCATTCACAACGCGAGCGACCGAAAGTATAACAAGTTTATCCGCGTCAACTGCGCGGCCATTCCGGAAACATTATTGGAAAGCGAACTGTTTGGCTATGAGGAAGGAGCGTTTTCCGGCGCGCGGCGCGGAGGCAAGCGAGGGCTGTTTGAAGAAGCAAACAACGGAAGCATTTTCCTTGACGAAATCGGCGAACTGTCGGCCAGCACGCAGGCGAAGCTGCTCCGCGTCTTGCAGGAGCGGGAGATCGTCCGCGTCGGCGGGACGAAGCCGATCCCGATCAACGTCCGCGTCATCGCCGCCACGAACGTCAACCTTGAAAAAGCGATTGCCGAAGGCGCCTTTCGCGAAGACTTATACTATCGGCTCAATCGGATGCCGATTTATATTCCACCGCTGCGTGCCCGCAAGGAAGACATTCCAGCTCTTTGCCGGCGTTTGATCCAGAAACTGAACCAAGATTACGGGCGCAACGTCGAAGGTGTCACGGATGAAGCGATGGCGAAGCTTCTTGCCTATGATTGGCCGGGAAATGTCCGCGAGCTCGAAAATGTGCTCGGGCGGGCGATGATTTTCATGAAATTTCATGAAGTGATGATCGATGCGACGCATTTGCCGCCGCTCGCTTCGCCTTCGTCAGTGCCGGCTCATCGAGTGGAAACGGAAGAGGAGATTCGGCCGCTTGAGGAAATGGTGAGCCGATACGAAGCGAGCTTGATTGAGCAGGCGCTTCGCCGCCATCGCGGCAATAAAACAGCGGCGGCCCGGGCGCTTGGCATTTCGGTGCGCAATTTATATTACAAGCTGGAGAAATACGGGCTTGACAAAAATATCATGCAATAATTTGCGCGGAGTGAAGAATATTGCACATATCTGTTTGCGAAGGTAGTGTGTTTTAAAGCGCTTTCAGTCATTTTTGGTTGGCACAGTTTTTGCATAAAAAGACTGTGCCGCACGATTTGCAGAAAAGGTTGGTGCAGATGATGAAGCTTGAATCGTTAGTGCAAGAAGCAAGACAATGCCAGGACCGGACGGTGGCCGTGGCGGCGGCGGAAGATGAAGAAGTGATTGAAGCGGTGGCGATGGCGCTCGAACACCGTCTCGGACGCTTTGTGCTTTATGGCGATCGGGAGCGGCTCGGACGGCTGTTGAAGGAAAAAGGATGCGCCCGCTTTTCCGACGTCGATGTCGTTCATGCGAATTCGATCGGGCAAGCCGCAGAGCTTGCCGTGCGCGCCGTCCATTTGAACGAGGCGGATGCGTTGATGAAAGGGCATGTGCCGACGGCAACGCTGCTGAAAGCGGTCTTGAACAAGGAGTATGGGTTGCGCGCTGGGAAGGTGTTGTCCCATGTCGCTGTTTTTGAGGTGCCGGAGTTTGAACGATTTGTCATCGTCACCGACGCGGCGATGAACATCGCTCCGGATTTGGAGCAAAAGGTGCAAATTGTCAACAACGCCGTCAGCATCGCGCGCTCCATCGGCATCGAGCGCCCGAAAGTCGCGGCGCTGGCGGCGGTGGAGACGGTCAATCCGGCCATGCCGGCAACACTTGATGCAGCGGCGCTCGCAATGATGCAAAAGCGGGGGCAAATCGAACATTGCCTCGTTGACGGACCGCTTGCGTTGGACAACGCGGTGTCGCTGGCGGCGGCGAAGCATAAGCGGATTGAAAGCGAAGTGGCTGGACAGGCTGATATTTTGCTTGTGCCGGACATTGAATCCGGCAACATGCTGTATAAGTCGCTCGTCTATTTTGCGAACGCACGCGTCGGCGCGGTCATCGCTGGGGCGAAGGCGCCGATCGTGTTGACGTCGCGCGCCGACTCGGCGGAAAGCAAACTGTATTCGTTGGCGCTTGCTATTTGTTCGGCAGCAAAATGAAATAGATGAAGGAGGCCATCAGTGATGGAACTGTTTCAATATATGGAAAAATATGATTATGAGCAAGTGTTGTTTTGCCAAGACAAAGAATCCGGATTGAAGGCGATCATTGTCATTCATGACACGACGCTCGGCCCGGCGCTCGGCGGGACGCGCATGTGGATGTACAATTCGGAAGAAGAGGCGCTTGAAGACGCCCTGCGCCTCGCCCGCGGCATGACGTACAAAAACGCGGCCGCCGGCCTTAATTTAGGCGGGGGCAAGACGGTCATCATCGGCGATCCGCGCAAAGATAAAAACGAGGCGATGTTCCGCGCGTTCGGCCGGTTCATTCAAGGGCTGAACGGCCGCTACATCACGGCGGAAGACGTCGGCACGACCGTTGCCGATATGGACATCATCTATCAGGAAACGGACTATGTCACCGGGATTTCGCCGGAATTCGGCTCATCCGGCAACCCGTCGCCGGCCACGGCTTACGGCGTATATCGCGGGATGAAAGCGGCGGCGAAGGAAGCGTTTGGCAGCGATTCGCTTGAAGGAAAAGTTGTCGCCGTCCAAGGGGTTGGCAATGTCGCCTACCATTTATGCCGCCATTTGCACGAAGAAGGAGCGAAACTCATCGTTACCGACATCAACAAGGAAGCGGTGGCGCGCGCGGTCGAGGAATTTGGGGCGAAAGCGGTCGACCCGAACGACATTTACGGCGTGGAGTGCGACATTTTTGCTCCATGCGCGCTCGGCGGCATCATCAACGACCAAACGATTCCGCAGCTGAAAGCGAAAGTGATCGCCGGCTCGGCGAACAACCAGCTGAAAGAGCCGCGCCATGGCGACATGATCCATGAAATGGGCATCGTCTATGCACCAGATTATGTGATCAACGCCGGCGGCGTCATCAACGTCGCCGATGAGCTGTACGGCTACAACCGTGAACGGGCGATGAAAAAAATCGAGCAAATTTATGACAACATCGAAAAAGTGTTTGCCATCGCCAAGCGTGACAACATTCCAACGTATGTGGCCGCTGACCGGATGGCCGAAGAACGAATTGAAACGATGCGCAAAGCGCGCAGCCAATTTTTGCAAAACGGCCATCATATTTTAAGCCGCCGCCGCGCCCGCTAATAGTGGCGAGGGGCGGCCTTCCGCCCCGCCGGCGGATGATGGAGGGACAGCAACGATGGAAGAGCAGAAGTTTCGCATTTTAACGATCAATCCAGGCTCGACTTCAACGAAGATCGGCGTCTTTGAAAACGAACGGCCATTGCTCGAAAAAACGATCCGCCACGAGGCGGACGTGCTTCGGCAATATAAAACGATTGCGGACCAGTATGAGTTTCGCAAGCAAACGATTTTGCAAGCACTGGATGAAGAAGGGATCAATTTATCGAAGTTGAGCGCCGTCTGCGGCCGCGGCGGGCTTCTTCGTCCGATCGAAGGCGGTACGTACCGCGTCAATGAGGCGATGCTTGAAGATTTGCGCCGCGGTTATTCGGGACAGCACGCCTCCAATCTCGGCGGCATTTTGGCGCATGAGATCGCCTCGGCCTTAAACATCCCGGCGTTTATCGTCGACCCGGTCGTCGTCGATGAACTTGATCCAATCGCCCGGATCAGCGGATTTCCGCTCATTGAGCGGCGCAGCATTTTCCACGCCTTAAACCAAAAAGCGGTCGCGCGCCGCGTCGCCAAGCAGCTCGGCAAACGGTATGACGAACTGAACTTGATCGTCGCCCATATGGGCGGCGGCATTACGGTCGGCGCCCACAAGCAAGGAAGGGTCGTCGATGTCAACAACGGGCTTGATGGCGAAGGCCCGTTCAGCCCGGAGCGCGCCGGGACGGTGCCAGCGGGCGATTTGGTTGCTTTATGCTTCTCTGGTGAATATTACCGCGAAGAGATCATGAACATGCTCGTCGGCGGCGGCGGCCTTGTCGGTTATCTTGGCACGAATGATGCGGTGAAAGTCGAGAAAATGATCGAAGCCGGCGATGAAAAGGCCAAGCTCGTGTATGAGGCGATGGCGTACCAAGTGGCGAAAGAAATCGGTGCGGCAAGCGCCGTGCTTTCCGGCAAAGTCGACGCCATCATTTTGACCGGCGGACTGGCGTATGGCAAATCGTTTGTCGAACAGATCACTCGCCGCGTGCAATGGATCGCCGATGTCATCGTCCATCCGGGCGAAAACGAACTGCAGGCGCTCGCGGAAGGCGCGCTTCGCGTCCTGCGCGGCGAAGAAGAGGAAAAAGTGTATCCAGGCAAGGCCGTTTCGCCGGTTCCAGCCCGGCGCTGATGCGGCAACGGACAGAAAGGAGAAGGCAAGATGGCAAAAGAATACGATGTCGTCATTCTCGGCGGAGGAACGGGTGGCTATGTGGCCGCCATTCGCGCCTCGCAGCTCGGGTTGAAAACGGCCGTTGTGGAAAAAGGGAAGCTCGGCGGCACGTGCCTGCACGCTGGCTGCATTCCGTCCAAAGCGCTGCTTCGCAGTGCCGAAGTGTACGCACAAACGAAAAACGGCGAGGCGTTTGGCGTCATCGCCGACGGCGTGCGCCTTGATTTTGCCAAAGTGCAGGCGCGCAAAGCGGCGATTGTTGAGCAGCTCCACAAAGGCGTGCAGCATTTGATGAAAAAAGGGAAAATCGATGTGTACGCCGGCACCGGCCGCCTGCTCGGCCCGTCGATCTTTTCCCCGCTGCCGGGGACGGTGTCGGTCGAAATGAACGACGGCAGCGAAAACGAAATGCTCGTCCCGAAATTCGTCGTCATCGCCACCGGTTCGCGCCCGCGCACGCTGCCGGGGCTCGAGCCGGACGGCGAATTCGTGATGACGTCCGATGAGGCGTTGCAAATGGAGGTGCTTCCGTCGTCTATCTTGATCGTCGGGGGCGGCGTCATCGGCATGGAATGGGCGTCGATGCTCAACGATTTCGGTGTGGAGGTCACCGTGCTTGAGTATGCCGATCGCATTTTGCCGACAGAAGATGAAGATGTCTCAAAAGAAATGGAAAAACTGCTCCGCCGCCGCGGCGTCAACATCGTCACAGGAGCGCGGGTGCTCGCGGAAACGCTCGAGAAAGGAAACGGCGTCACGATCCAAGCGGAGCATCAAGGCGAGCGGAAAACGTTTGCGGCCGACAAGATGCTCGTTTCCGTCGGGCGTCAGGCGAACATTGAAGGAATTGGTCTTGAAAACACCGAAATTGTTGTGGAGAAGGGATATATTCAAACAAACGAGTTCGGCCAAACGAAAGAATCGCACATTTACGCAATCGGTGATGTCATCGGCGGCCTGCAGCTGGCCCATGTCGCTGCCCATGAAGGGATTGTCGCCATTGAGCATTTGGCCGGGCACAACCCAGCGCCGATTGACTATACGATGGTGCCCCGCTGCATTTACACCCGTCCGGAAGCGGCGGCGGTCGGCTTAACCGAACAAGAGGCGAAAGCGAAAGGCTATGATGTCAAGATCGGCAAATTTCCGTTTAAAGCCATTGGCAAGGCGCTTGTGTTCGGTGAGGCGGAAGGGTTTGTGAAACTCATCGCCGACCGGAACACGGACGATCTGCTTGGCGTCCATATGGTCGGGCCGCACGTGACCGATTTGATTTCCGAAGCCGGGCTCGCCCGCGTGCTTGATGCGGCTCCGTGGGAAGTGGCCCATGCGATCCACCCGCATCCGACGCTGTCAGAGGCCATGGCGGAAGCGGCGCTGGCGGTCGATGGCAAAGCTATTCATTTTTAACCGATTTCGCCGTATGCGCGCGGCGCGTGATCATTGGTTGACTATGTGAATCTAAGGGAGGTTGTTGCGATGGCGCAAAACCGTCATCAGGCGCTTGGATTAAGCGATGACACGGTGTTGGAAATGTATGAAACGATGCTCTTGGCCCGCAAGCTCGATGAGCGGATGTGGCTGTTAAACCGCGCGGGGAAAATTCCGTTCGTCATCTCATGCCAAGGGCAGGAGGCGGCGCAAGTCGGCGCGGCATTCGCCCTCGACCGGACGAAAGACTATGTCTTGCCGTATTACCGCGATGTGGGCGTTGTCCTGACGTTTGGCATGACGCCGAGAGAATTGATGTTGGCGGCGTTTGCCAAGGCGGAAGACCCGAACTCCGGCGGCCGGCAAATGCCAGGGCATTTCGGGAAAAAGAAAAACCGGATCGTCACCGGTTCATCGCCCGTGACGACGCAAGTGCCGCATGCGGTTGGCTTTGCGCTGGCGGCGAAAATGGAAAAGAAAGATTTTGTCGCCTTCGTCACGTTCGGCGAAGGGTCGTCGAACCAAGGCGACTTCCATGAAGGGGCGAACTTCGCCGGCGTTCATAAACTCCCAGTCATCTTTATGTGCGAAAACAACAAGTACGCCATTTCCGTGCCCATTTCGAAACAACTCGCGTGCGAAAAGGTGTCCGACCGCGCCATCGGCTATGGCATGCCGGGCTATACGGTCGACGGCACCGATCCGCTTGAAGTGTACCGAGTCGTGAAAGAAGCGGCCGACCGCGCCCGCCGCGGCGAAGGGCCGACGCTCATCGAGGCCGTGACATACCGGCTGACGTCGCACTCGTCGGACGATGACCACCGCGTCTATCGGACGGAAGAAGAGCTCGCCGAAGCGCGCGCCAAAGACCCGATCGTGTCGTTTGCCAACTATTTGAAAGAAACCGGTGTTTTGACCGACCAGCTTGACGAGGACATTCAAGCGCGCGTCATGAAAGAAGTGAACGAAGCGACCGACTACGCGGAGAAGGCTCCGTACGCCGAGCCGGAGCATGCGCTTCGCTACGTGTATGCCGAGGAGTAAGGGGGAATCGACGATGCCTGTTATTTCCTATATTGATGCGGTTACGATGGCAATTCGCGAAGAGATGGAGCGCGACCCGCGCGTGTTTGTGTTAGGAGAAGACGTCGGCCGAAAAGGCGGAGTGTTCAAAGCGACGCAAGGATTGTACGAGCAGTTTGGCGAAGAGCGCGTGATTGATACGCCGCTTGCCGAATCGGCGATCGTCGGCGTCGGCATCGGCGCGGCGATGTACGGCCTGCGCCCGATCGCGGAAATTCAGTTTGCCGACTTCATCATGCCGGCGGTCAACCAAATCATTTCGGAGGCGGCGCGCATTCGCTACCGCTCGAACAACGACTGGAACTGCCCGATCGTCATCCGCGCTCCATACGGCGGCGGTGTTCACGGTGCTCTGTACCATTCTCAATCGGTGGAAGCGATTTTCGCCAACCAGCCGGGGCTGAAAATCGTCATGCCGTCGACGCCGTATGATGTAAAAGGATTATTGAAAGCGGCGATTCGCGATGAAGATCCGGTGCTCTTTTTCGAGCATAAACGCGCCTACCGCCTCATTAAAGGAGAGGTGCCGGAAGACGACTACGTATTGCCGATCGGCAAAGCTGATGTCAAGCGTGAAGGAGAGGACATCACGGTCATCACGTACGGGCTGTGCGTCCATTTTGCCTTGCAGGCGGCCGAACGCGTCGCACAAGACGGCATTTCCGTCCATCTGCTCGATTTGCGCACCGTCTACCCGCTTGACAAAGAAGCGATCATCGAAGCGGCGAGCAAAACGGGGAAAGTGCTGCTCATTACGGAAGACAATAAAGAAGGCAGCGTCATGAGCGAAGTCGCCGCCATTATCGCGGAGCATTGTTTGTTTGATCTCGACGCGCCGATTATGCGCCTTGCCGGTCCAGACGTTCCGGCCATGCCGTATGCGCCGACGATGGAGAAGTTCTTTATGGTCAACCCGGAAAAAGTCGAAAAAGCGATGCGTGAACTCGCGGCGTTTTAATGTAGGAGCAGTGGAGGAGCGGAGAACCCCGGTCCGCAGCGGAGCTTCTCAAGTTTTGAGGCGAACCGCAGGCGGCCGGGGCGCCGCGGCGAAGACATTGCAGCGAAGATAGGAGGGTATCGATGTGGCCATCGAACAATTGACGATGCCTCAGCTTGGGGAGAGCGTCACGGAAGGCACGATCAGCAAATGGCTCGTTTCCCCGGGCGACAAAGTGAACAAATACGATCCGATCGCTGAAGTCATCACCGATAAAGTGAGCGCGGAAATTCCGTCGTCGTTTGCCGGCGTCATTCGCGAGCTGATCGCCAAAGAAGGGGAGACGCTCCCAGTCGGCGCGCCGATTTGCACGATCGAAGTCGAAGGCGCTGCACCGGCTCCGGAAGCGAAGCCGGCGGATGAAGCGCCGAAAGCAGAAGACAACGCGGAACCAGCCGCTCCGAAACAGGCCGGCCGGGCAAACAACGGCCGCTATTCGCCGGCCGTGCTCCGCCTTGCCCAAGAACATGGCATTGACCTTGAACAAGTGAAAGGCACCGGCCTTGGCGGGCGGGTGACGCGCAAAGATTTGCTGAAGCTCATTGAGTCTGGACAAATTCCGAAAGCGGGAGCGGCACCGGCGGCGGAACAAGCGGCGCCAAAAGCGGAACCGAGAGCGGAGCAACCGGCCCCGGCCGCCGCGGCGGCTCAACCGTCTGCCGCTGCCGCGCCAACCGCGCCGCAGGCAGCGCCGATCAAACCAGCGGCCCCGAACGTCGAAGCCGGAGCGGGCGACATCGAAATTCCGGTCACCCCGGTGCGCAAGGCGATTGCGGCGAACATGCTCCGCAGCAAACACGAAGCGCCGCACGCTTGGACGATGGTCGAAGTCGACGTCACCGATCTTGTCGCCTACCGCGATGCGATCAAAGACGAGTTCAAGCGGCGTGAAGGCTTCAATTTGACGTATTTCGCCTTCTTCGTCAAGGCGGTCGCCCAAGCGCTGAAAGAATTCCCGCAGCTGAACTCGACGTGGGCGGGCGATAAGATCATTCAACGCAAAGACATCAACATCTCGATCGCCGTCGCGACGGATGACGCCTTGTTCGTGCCCGTCATCAAGCACGCCGATGAAAAAACGATCAAAGGCATCGCCCGCGAAATCGCTGAACTGGCGGCAAAAACGCGCGCCGGCAAACTGCGCCCGGAAGACATGCAGGGCGGCACGTTCACCGTCAACAACACCGGCGCGTTCGGCTCGGTGCAGTCCATGGGCATTATCAACTACCCGCAAGCGGCCATTTTGCAAGTGGAAACGATCGTCAAACGTCCGGTCGTCAAAAACGGCATGATCGCCATCCGCGACATGGTCAACTTATGTTTGTCGCTCGACCACCGCGTCTTGGACGGCCTCATTTGCGGCCGCTTCCTCGCCCGCGTCAAAGCGATTTTGGAAAACATGAACAAAGACAACACGCCGATTTATTAACGATTCCCCCATCGCCATCGGTTGGCGGTGGGGGTTTTTGCGTGGCGCGATTTCAAACTTCTTTCACAAATGTGAGGTATAATGAGGGCAGAAAAGAACGTGCGAAGGAGAAAAACGAGATGAAACGAGCGAGGGTATGGATGCTGTTGTGTTGCTTCTTTCTGCTAAGCGGCTGCGCCAATCCGTCGTTTCCCCCGGTGGTCGATTCGCTTTCCGTCGTCATCAGCCTCGATGTCAAAGCGGAAACGGTCACCTTTTTGAACGCGGAAAATGGCGGCAAAATCGCCCGCTGGAACATCAACGAACCGTTTCAAGGCGGGGCGTTGAGCCCAGACGGCCGGACGCTTCTTTTGTACGGGCGGGATCTTGACCGCGTGTATCGGTACGATCTCGCAGGTGGGAAGCTGCTTGGCGAATGGAAAATAGGAAGCGGCATTGTGAGCGCTGCTCCATCTCCGGATGGCCGCACGTGGTTTTTTGGCGACAGCACCCATCACGCGGTGCGCGTTGTGAGCCGGGACGGGAAAGAGATCGCCCGCCTTTCGGTCGGACGCTCCCCGATGACGCTGCTTGTCAATCGCCAGGAAACGGAGCTGTATGCCATCGACTTTCAAGACGGCCGCGCCTTTGTCATTGATACGAGCCGCCTCCGTGTCATTCGCTCATTTTCTGTGCCGAAGATGGCGTTAGGCGGATTGATGCGCGAGCGGCAAGGGGAGCTGTGGGTCGGCGGACATGGAAGCGGGAACAAGGTGGAGAAGAATATTCACGTCTATTCGCTTCGAGACGGCCGCTTGCTCCGGACGATTGCCGCCCCGGTCATGCCGGTTGATTTTGTCGAAACAGGCCGCGGCGTGTTTGTGCTAAGCCACGGTTCGAACACGGTCTATCAGTTTTTGCCAAGCGGGAAGCGGCTCAACTCCGTTTTGGTCGGCGCCAATCCGTTTGCCATGGAAGCGGCAGGAAGCCGTTTGTATATTGCGAGTTATGACAGCGATGAAATCATCGTGGTCGATGAGGCGACGCTGCGTCCGCTCGCCCGTTGGAAGACGGGAGACGGCCCGCTGCAGCTATTCATTCGGGAGGGACGAACATGAGCGAACGAACCGTTTTAATCGTCGATGATGAAGAAGAAATGCGCCTGCTCGTTGGCATGTATTTGGAAAACGCCGGCTTTCGCTGCCTCGAAGCAGGGGACGGGGAAGAAGCGCTGGTGCTGCTTTCGCAACATCCGGTTGATGCCGTGCTGTTGGACGTCATGATGCCAAAACAGGACGGATTCGCCGTCTGCGCCCGCATCCGCGAGCAGTCGGACGTGCCGATTTTGTTTTTGACCGCGCTTGGCGAAGAATGGGATAAAGTGAAAGGATTGAAGCTTGGCGGCGACGATTACATCGTCAAACCGTTCAGCCCAGGAGAGCTCATCGCCCGCCTTGAGGCGGTGTTGCGCCGGGTGCAGCGCGTCCGCGAGAATGACGGCCGGCTGCAATTTGGCGACCTTGCCATCGACGAAAAAGGACGAACCGTGACCGTTGGCGGCGAGGCGGTGAAGCTGACGTTGAAGGAGTTTGAGCTGCTGCTGTTTTTGGCAAAACACCGCGGTCAGGTGTTCAGCCGCGACGATTTGCTCGTCAAAGTGTGGGGATATGATTATACAGGAAACGCCCGCACGGTCGATACGCATGTGAAAACGCTGCGCATGAAGCTGAAAGACGCCGCCCGCCACATCCAAACCGTATGGGGCATCGGCTACAAGTTTGAGGGATGAACATGAAACGGCTTCGGTTAGGACAAAAACTATGGCTGGCGATCGGGGCCGCGGTCGTGGCGACGCTGGCGTTTTCCTTTGGCCTTCTGAATTATTTTTACCGGACGGTGTACATGAAAGAAGTTGAGCGAACGTTGATCGCGGAAGGGACGAGCCTCGCCCGCGACTATCGCGGCGGGGCGGTGACGGAGGCATATCGCCGTCAAATCGAATGGTATGACGAAAAATCAACGGCCACGATCTTGTTGATTGACAACCCGCGCGAACTGAGCGCCTGCTTTCCGTTTCCGGTCCACTATGACGCGTTAGTCAGCGGCCGCGACCGGGAAACGCTGTTAGCCGGGAAGCCTGTTGTCAAAACGGGATACGAAAAGCGGTTCGGCCGCCGCGTGATGGCGGTCGTCGTTCCGCTTTTGGACGGCAAGCGGCTTGAAGGAGCGATTTACTTGTATTTGCCGTTAGCCGACGTTCAGGAAGCAACGAAGCGGGCGGCCGCCGCGTTTTGGCCGTTGGCCGCCATATTCGCCGCCGCGCTTTTAGTTGTCGGCCGACGGATGGTGCGGCAGATGACCGAGCCGCTCCAAGCGATGGAACAAGCGGCAGAACGCATGGCGGAAGGACGCTACGAAGCGGACATCCCCGTGCGGAGCGATGATGAAATCGGCCGCCTGGCGGAGGCGTTCAACCAAATGGCGGACGCCATTGCTAAAGAAGACGAGCGGAAACGCGAGTTCTTAGCGAACGTCTCGCATGAGCTGCGCACGCCGCTCAGCTATATGAAAGGATACAGCGAAGCACTCCTTGCTGGCCTCGCGAAAACGAAGGAAGAAGAAAAGGCGTACCTTCGCCTTATCCACCGCGAAACGGAGCGGATGGAGCGGCTGGTGCGCGATCTTCTTGACCTGGCGCGCCTTGAAGGGCAAAGCGTGCCGCTCGAGCGCGCGCCGGTGGCGTTTGCCCAAGTGATCGAAGATGTCATCGCCACGTACGAACCGATCGCCGCGCAAAAGCGGATCGAGTTGGCGTGCGAGTTGGACTATGACATCATCGTCAACGGCGACGCCGACCGGCTCGAACAAGTCGTGCGCAACTTGCTCGACAACGCCATCCGCTACACCCCGGAAGGCGGCGCGGTGACGGTGCGGCTTTCCCGCTTGTCGGAAGCGGAAGGCGAGCTTGTCATCCAAGACACGGGAAAAGGAATTCCGAAAGACCAGCTCCCGCTTCTCGGCCAGCGCTTTTTCCGCGTCGACCGCGCCCGCACCCGCAAAGAAGGCGGCACCGGCTTGGGGCTTGCCATCGTCAAACAAATCGTCTCTCTTCATGACGGCGCGATTTGGTTCGACAGCGACCTTGGACGCGGGATGACCGTATTCGTCCGCCTGCCGCTCGTTCGGGAAGAGGAATAAACATCGTTCAAGACACAGGAATAGATGGTGTATAATCAATATAAAATTAGGAGGCAGGTGGAGGATATGGGTTCACCAGAAAAGGAACAGGCCCCTATGACCTACAAAGAGTATGCGACATGGCCGGAAGGAAAACGGTGCGAGGTGTTGGATGGGAACATCATCAGCATGGCGCCGTCGCCGACACCGGAACATCAATCAGTTTCGCTCCAACTTTCCATTGAATTCGGGATGCATCTTCGTGGGAAGGATTGCCGCGTGTTGGCCGCCCCGATCGATGTGTATCTTTTCGAAGATCATCGAAAGGGATGGATGGATGAAAACGTCCGAAACTGGGTATGCCCCGATCTTGTCGTCATCTGCGACAAAAACAAAATTCAAAAAAACCGCATTGTCGGGGCTCCGGATTTGGTCGTCGAGATCTTGTCCCCCGCCACGGCCAAAATCGACCGGATGGACAAACGGATCGCGTACGAGCGGGCCGGGGTGAAGGAATATTGGATCGTTGACCCGGCGAATCAAGTGGTGGAAGTGTATTTGCGCGGAAAAACAGGAAGATTGGAACTTCATGGAGTGTACAACCGGGATGACGCCGTTTTGGTTCATGTATTGAAGGATTTCGTGATCGATTTGCGAAACATTTTCCAATGAATAAATGGCAGTTGAGATTTTCGCTAAGCGGTGATTTGGAGGGGGACGAGGGAGCATCGTCCAAGAGAGCATGCAACAACGCCCTCTTCCTTTCATGTTTTTTCAGGGCTTCTTGGAGGATTTGTGAATCGTTGAGATGGTGTTGTTTCGCCAAGTCATCGAGCCATTTCGGGATCGTTCATGTTTTTTTGACCGCTTTGTTTTCCATTTCATGGCGAAATGGTGGCATCAGCAAGTTGTTTGCCTTTTTGTTCATTGCCCAAACGCGGCCGATGTACTACAATAAACATAGAAACCGTTTTTTCCCACACGAAGCGTCATCAGCGCTTCGTTCTGAGCAGACGGGTTCGAGAGGGAAAGGTGCGGCTTGAAAAGAAAGCGGTTTCTTATGTCTGGAAGGCAAAGGGGGATCGGAATGAGCGATGTCGCAAAGATGAAGGAAGCGGCGTTTCCGGCTCCGACGGTGGAGGAGTGGGAGCGGGAAGCGGAAAAGTCGCTGAAAGGCAAGCCGCTCGAGCGGCTTGTATCGATGACGTACGAAAACATTGCGGTCAAACCGCTCTATACGCGCCGCGATGTGGAGGCGCTCGGCCCGCTGGAGCAGTACCCGGGCTTTGGCCAGTACGTGCGCGGAGCGCGGCCGGAAGGGTATCGGGGCGGGCCGTGGAAGGTGAGCCAGGAGATTTCGGCGGCGAGCCCGTCGGAATGGAACGAAGCGGTCAAGCACGACTTGGAGCGGGGACAGACGGAAATCCATTTCGCTCTCGGCCGGCTGCCGTTTGCCGTCGAGTCGGTTGAGGATGTGGCGGCGATGTTTGCTGGCGTGCCGCTCGATCGCTATTCGCTCCGGGTGAACGCCGGGGCGCGGTCGCTTTCGTTTTTGGCGCTGCTTGTCGCTTATTTCAAGGAACAGGGAGTGCCGCTATCGAGCGTACGGGGCGCGATCGGCATGGATCCGCTCGGAGCGTGGGCGGAACAGGGGACGCTTCCGTGTTCGCTTGAGCGGCTGTATGATGAAATGGCGGAAGCAACGATGTGGGCGAAGGACGAGATGCCTGCTGTCCGCACGATGTTCGTGCGCGGCGAGCCGTACCATAACGGCGGGGCGAACGCCGTACAGGAGCTGGCGTTTGCGATGGCGACAGCGGTCGAGTACATCCGCGCCGGGCTCGATCGAGGCTTGGCGGTCGACGACATCGCGGTGCGGATGCAAGCGTCGTTTGCGGTTGGAGCGGATTTTTTTATGGAAATCGCAAAACTGCGGGCGGCGCGGCGCTTGTTTGCTCAAGTGATGGAGGCGTTTGGCGGCGGTGAATCCGCAAAGCGGATCGAGCTATATGTGCGCACGTCGCCGTTTACGAAAACGGTGTACGACCCGTATGTGAACATGCTGCGGGCGGCGGCGGAAGCGTTTGCGGCCGTTGTCGGCGGCGCCGATGGCGTGCACGTGTCGCCGTTTGACGAAGCGATCGGACTCGCTGATGAGTTTTCACGGCGCATCGCCCGCAACACGCAGCTCATTTTGCTTGAAGAGGCGCATATGGCAAACGTCATCGACCCGGCGGGCGGCTCGTATTATGTGGAAACGTTGACCGCCAAGCTCGCTGAAGAAGCGTGGAAGCTGTTCCAACGCGTCGAAGAACAAGGCGGCATGGCGAAGGCGCTCGAAGCCGGCTTCGTGCAGGCGGAAGTGGAAGCGGTCGCCAAGCGGCGGCTTGATCGGGTCAAGATGCGGAAGGAAAAAATCGTCGGCACGAACGTGTATGCGAACTTAGAAGAAACGCCGATCGAAAAGCCGACGCAAGCCGCGGCGAACGAGTTGCCGCCGCTGGATGAAAAGCGGATGGCCGACATTCGCAGTACGCTCGTCAGTGGGAATTGGGTGGAAGCCGCAATTGGCGCGGCCCGCCGTCGAGCAACCGCTCGGGAAATCGCGGCGGCTCTCGCTGACGGAAACACGTCCATCCGCATTGCGCCGATTCGCGCATGGCGCTTGGCCGAGCCGTTTGAGCGGCTGCGCAAGGCGGCCGAGAAGCATGCGGAGCGTACGGGAAGCCGGCTTTCCGTTCACTTGATCAATATCGGGCCGCTTGTCCGCCATCAAGCGCGCGCCGATTTCATCGCCGGGCTGTTTGCGGCCGGCGGGGTGGCGGCTGAGCGGAGCGACGGCTTTGCCTCGGTCGCGGAAGCGGTTGAATGGGTGCAAAGCACGAGCGGGACGCATTATATCGTGTGCGGCGCCGACGACGATTACCCGGCGTTTGTTCCGGCGTTGGCTCGGGCGTTCAAGCAGGCCAAGCCGAACGCGAAGCTGTATGTCGCCGGAAAGCCGCCGGAAGAGCTCGAGAACACGTACGGGGCCGCGGGCGTGGACGGATCGATTCATCTCGGTTCGAACGCGTACGAGGTGATCGTGGCGTTTTTCACGGAAAGAGGGGTGGCGTTGGATGGCGAAGTACGTTGATTTTACCACCATGCCGCTTTCCACGGCGGCGGCCGATGTGGAGGAGAAACAGTGGAAAGACGCCATCGAGCGGCGCGTGCAAGCGTCGATCGATGAGCTGTTGGTTCAGACGAATGAGCACATTGCGGTGAAGCCGCTGTATACAAAGGAAGACATCGATGGGCTTGATTTTCTTGATTATATGCCCGGCTTGCCGCCGTACTTGCGCGGGCCGTACCCGACGATGTACGTCGTGCGGCCGTGGACGATCCGCCAATACGCCGGCTTTTCGACCGCCGAGGAGAGCAACGCCTTTTACCGGCGCAACTTGGCGATGGGGCAAAAAGGGTTGTCGGTCGCCTTTGACCTGGCCACCCATCGCGGCTATGACTCCGACCATCCGCGCGTCGTCGGCGACGTCGGCAAAGCAGGGGTGGCCATCGATTCGGTGCTCGATATGAAAATTTTGTTTGACGGCATCCCGCTCGACCAAATGTCGGTGTCGATGACGATGAACGGGGCGGTGCTCCCGATCATGGCGTTTTACATCGTCACCGCCGAAGAGCAGGGAGTGACGCAAGACAAACTGTCCGGCACGATTCAAAACGATATTTTGAAAGAATATATGGTGCGCAACACGTACATTTATCCGCCGGAGATGTCGATGCGCATCATCGCCGACATTTTCGCCTATACGGCCAAATACATGCCGAAGTTCAACAGCATCAGCATCTCCGGCTACCATATGCAGGAAGCCGGGGCGCCGGCTGATCTGGAGCTGGCGTACACGCTCGCCGACGGGCTTGAGTACGTGCGCACCGGCTTGAAAGCGGGCATTGACATCGACTCGTTCGCGCCGAGGCTGTCGTTTTTCTGGGCGATCGGCATGAACTACTTTATGGAAGTGGCGAAACTGCGGGCGGCGCGCCTCATGTGGGCGAAAATGATGAAAACGTTCAACCCGAAAAACCCGAAATCGCTCGCTCTCAGGACGCATTCGCAAACGTCGGGCTGGAGCTTGACCGAGCAAGATCCGTTCAACAACGTCGTGCGCACGCTCATCGAGGCGCACGCGGCGGCGATGGGGCATACGCAGTCGCTCCATACGAACGCCTTGGATGAAGCGATCGCCTTGCCGACGGATTTCTCGGCGCGCATCGCCCGCAATACACAGCTGTACTTGCAGGAAGAAACGGGCATTTGCCGGACGATCGACCCGTGGGCCGGTTCGTATTACGTCGAAGCGTTGACGAACGAATTGATGAAACGGGCGTGGGCGCATATCGAAGAAATCGAAAGCTTGGGCGGGATGGCGAAAGCCATTGAAACGGGCATCCCGAAAATGCGCATCGAAGAAGCGGCGGCCCGCCGCCAAGCGCGCATCGATTCAGGAGCGGAAACGATCATCGGCGTGAACAAATACCGCCCGGACAAAGAAGAACCGATCGACATTTTGGAAGTCGACAACACCGCCGTGCGAAAGCGGCAAATCGAGCGGCTGAACGAGCTCAAGGCGACGCGCGATAGCGAGCAGGTCGAAGCGGCGCTTGCCGCCATTACAAAAGCGGCGGAAACGGGCGAAGGGAACTTGCTTGAGCTTGCCGTCCAAGCGGCGCGCGTCCGTGCGACATTGGGCGAAATTTCGTATGCGATTGAAAAAGTGGCGAAGCGCCATAAAGCGGTGATCCGCTCGATTAGCGGCGTTTACAGCTCGGAATACAAAAACGAAACCCAGCTCGAACGGGTGAAGCGGCGGGTGGAGCAGTTCGCCGAACTGGAAGGGCGGCGTCCGCGCATCTTGATTGCGAAAATGGGACAGGATGGGCATGACCGCGGGGCGAAAGTCGTCGCCACAGCGTTTGCCGATTTAGGGTTTGACGTCGACATCGGCCCGCTCTTTCAAACGCCGGAAGAAACGGCGCGCCAGGCGGTCGAAAACGATGTGCACGCTGTCGGCATCAGCTCACTGGCCGGCGGACATAAAACGCTCGTGCCGCAGCTTGTGGCGGAGCTTGAAAAACTCGGCCGCGGCGACATTCTCGTTTTTGTCGGCGGCGTCATCCCGCCGCAAGACTACGCGTTTTTGTATGAGCACGGCGCCGCCGCCATCTTCGGGCCGGGAACCGTGATTCCGGAGTCAGCGGAAAAGGTGTTGGATGAAATTTATGCCCGGCTTGGCTATGAGGAAGTGAACCCATGAGCGGGGAAGAGAAACGGCGGGAACAGGAAAGTGGCCAGAGCGCAGCTTCGGACGGGCAGCCGCGGCGCCCGGAATGGGCGGACGGCAATGGTCTGTCGTCGTACGTGCAAGCCGAGCGCCCACCTGCGCCGAAGCGGCTCGTGCGGCGAAAAGAACGATCGGTTAAAGAATACGTCCAAGGAGTGCTCGCCGGCGACCGCACCATTTTGGCGCAGGCGATTACGCTTGTCGAAAGCAATGCGTCTAGGCATATGGATCTTGCCCAGCAAGTGCTCAATGAACTGCTTCCGCACGTCGGCCGCTCGATTCGCATCGGCGTCACCGGCGTGCCGGGGGCGGGAAAAAGCACGTTCATTGAAGCGTTTGGCACGTTTTTATGCGAGCAAGGGCACCGCGTCGCGGTGTTAGCCGTCGACCCGACAAGCTCATTGACCGGCGGCAGCATCCTTGGCGACAAAACGCGGATGGAGGCGCTTGCCCGCAATCCGCTTGCTTTCATCCGTCCGTCCCCATCGGGCGGGGCGCTTGGCGGCGTACACCGAAAAACGCGCGAGACGATGATGCTGTGCGAAGCGGCCGGCTATGACATCATCCTCGTCGAGACGGTCGGCGTCGGGCAAAGCGAGTTTGTCGTCCGCGGGATGGTTGACTTTTTCCTGCTGCTCGCCTTAACCGGCGCCGGCGATGAGCTGCAAGGCATGAAGCGCGGCATCATGGAGCTGGTGGACGCCATCGTCATCAACAAGGCGGACGGCGATAATAAAGAAAAAGCGCGGATGGCGCAAAACGAATACAACCAGTTTCTCCATTACCTCCGCCCGGCCACGCCCGGCTGGGAGACGAAAGCATACACATGCTCGGCGCTGTTGGGCGAAGGGATCGCCGACATGTGGCGCGTCATTCAAACGTTTGTCGAGACGACGAAGCAATCCGGCGTCTTTTTCGACCGCCGCCGCCAGCAGCAAAAAGACTGGATGCACGCCATGATCAAAGAATATGTGGAAACGCGCTTTTTTGCCGATCCGGTCGTGAAAGAAAAGCTCCCGATGCTCGAGAACAGCGTCATTTCCGGCGCCAAGCCGGTCACCGCCGCCGTCCGCGAGCTGATCGAGGCGTATGAACGGAAGCGAGGCGGTGAACTGTGATATGATAAAGGCAAATCGAAGGAGGTGTCACGATGTTCCAATTTCAATTTCCGCTCTATCACGACATCGTCGAACAAGCGCGGCGTGAAGCGGTCGAAGCCGGATTTGAAGAACTGCGCACGCCGGAAGACGTCGATGCGGCATTCCGCCGTCCGGGCACAACGCTTGTCCTCATCAACTCGGTGTGCGGCTGCGCCGGCGGCATCGCCCGTCCGGCAGCGGCCCACGCGGTTCATTACGACAAGCGCCCGGACCATTTGGTGACCGTCTTTGCCGGCCAAGACAAAGAAGCAACCGCCCGCGCGCGCGAATATTTTGTCGGCGAGCCGCCATCCTCGCCGTCGTTCGCCTTGTTAAAAGACGGGAAATTGTGCGCCATGCTGCACCGACACGACATCGAAGGGCACGAACCGGTCGCCGTCGTGCAAAAGCTGCAGGCGCTGTTTGACGAATATTGCGAGGAAGTGTGAAAGGAGAACCCGAAGTTCGAAAAGGGACTTCGGGTTTTTGCATGACCATTATTGTTTGTGATAATAGAAATGAAGAAGGAAATTGATCGTATCAGTCAAATAAATGAGCAACAAGTCACAACTGTTTTAGATGGTGTTTCAGAAAATGTCATGAGTAAAATTTACAAAGAATGGGTATTAAAATTATTACAGTATCGAAAAGAATGGCTCGTAAATTGGTATATGGAGGTGAAATAAGCGATGCGCCCTTTTGTGCTTTGGTTAATTTGGCAAAATGAATGTACTCGGCAGCGATATCATATTGGAAACTTATTACACGATGGGGATAAGTATGTATTTTATTATGAACGTAGCAGGAAGAGAAGAGGACTGTTCGAAGCACTAGAAAACGGTTATCAACCTCATTTGTCGTTTCCGGATATAGGAAAAAAATACGTTTCTAACAGATTGTTCGGGCCTTTTGAGCGGCGTTTGCCTGACCGGCGCCGTCCGGATTTTTTAGAAATTTTGCGGACATACGGCTTGCCGCGCGATTGTACAGATATGGATATGCTGCGAGCGACTGGTGGTAAACTTGCGACAGATTCTTATGAATTTGTAGCGCCCATTTATGTATCGGGAAATCATTTCGATTTTGATTTTTATGTCGCCGGTTGGAGGTATTATGAGGGAGATCAAGTGGTTCAACATCTTAAAGTGGGAGATGAGGTGCATTTTCGGTTAGAGCCGGAGAATAGGCAAGATTCTAAAGCAGTAGAAGTGTTAACAGATGAAGGGGGTAAGCTAGGGTATATTCCTGCTTTCTATAGCGAGTTTATGTTTAACCTTATTCAAAATAACGGGCGTTATATGGCGAGAATTGAATCAATTCATGTTGAGGCTTTTCCACAGCGGAAAGTAAATATAAGTGTCTACGGTGAGCTCCTTCCATCTTGCCAGACGCAAGATCTCGATATGCTACATGAAATATCGTTAGAAGTGATTTAGTCTGTTCACTGTTTTCTGAAGTAGGCATGTTTGATTTCAGATGAATGAATATGTCCACGAAATCGAAACGCTACTGCAAAACATCAAAGAAGAAGTGATCGACCGTGATGTATGGAATGAGCCCGACCGTGTTTGAACGGCTGATGGCGTATTTCGCGGGCGAAGAAGATATACAAAAAGTCGTTTTGTTCGGCTCGCGGGCGCGCGGCACGGCCCGCTACAACTCGGACATTGACTTGTGCATTGACTAGACCGGAAAACAGAAGTGGAAAATCAAAGAGGATCTTGACGAGATTGTCGGCATTTACTCATGTGATGTGCTCTTTTTTGACGCGCTGAACGAAGCGATCCGGCGCGAAATCGAGCGCGACGGGAAGACGATTGATGACAAAGCCCGCTCATAAACTATTTTTGTTTAGGATGGTCTGTCCCGTATCGGGGAGATGAGGTGGGGGCTGTACGGGTGTGTCCAACGAACGGAGACCACACCAGCAAGCCCCCACATTCCTCTGTTGGGTTCCGCCCTCGTTTACCAAAACTCCCGTCCAATCCACCACACCGAAAGGACAATGCCCGCCCCCAGCCACATCATGGGGAGAAGGAGGGACAGCGAATCCGCCGGCGCTTGAAACAAAAACAGATGCGGCCACGGCATGAACGTCCCTTGCGTCGCGACTTCCATAAACGTATAGACCGCGATGACGGACAAGGCGACATCCAGGCTGCCAAAGACGCCTAACAAGGCAAGCCCAATCAACTGGTAAAACAAAAACAACAGAAACAGGTGCCCCAACACGGGAGCGGTGAGAAACATCGTTCCTTGAATCCCTATGACCGCCGCGACAAGAAGAGCGATGCATCCCCCATGCAAAACGGCATAGCGGACCAAGTCGAAGACGACCGCTTTCCGGTAATGCCATACCAACGCGTCTTTCGCCCCTTCGTCGTACAAATGGCGGTACAAAAAGACGAGATGCCATCCGGCGATCGGCACGGCAATGCCTTGGATGACGGTGTACGGCAAAAACGGTTCGTCGGAGCGGGCGGACAAGACCGCCATCAACCCGACGCACAGCCCATACACGAGAAACGGAAACCAGTACAATCGGCCGAGCAAGCGGCGGTCAAAAGAAAAATGATGGGCGATCGTTTTTTTATCCATGCGCTTCCGCCTCTTTCAACAACGCCAAATATCCGTCCATCAGCCGCGGGGCGACAGGCCGGCCGATGGGTTGTTCGGACAAGACGCGCACGACGACGTGGGAAGGCTCTTCGCTCATTTGAACGACTTCGTTGGCGGCCATAACCGAGTCAAGCTCCTCCAATGGCACGTCCAACTCATACGTATAAGGGGCGGCTTTTTGCTTGAGCTCATCGGGACTGCCTTCAAACAGCACCACGCCGCGGTCCAACACCCCAATTTTCGTGCACAAAAATTCAATGTCCTCGACAAGGTGCGAAGAGATGACGATCGTATGATCGTGCCCCAGCCGCTTCAACAAATTGCGAAACCGCACGCGCTCGCGGATGTCAAGCCCGGCCGTCGGCTCATCAAACAGGAGGATGGACGGCTCCCGAAGCAGCAGCATGGCAATGCCCACCCGCCGCCGCATGCCGCCGGACAGCTCGCGCATTTTTTTGTTGAGGTGCGAAGACAAGTTGACTTGTTCGATGACCTTCTCGATTTTGGAGCGGCAGGCGGCGGGATGTTCCCCTTGCAAGACGGCGAGATGCTCAAGCACTTCATACATCGTCAGCTCCGGATACATCATAAACTCTTGCGGCAAATAGCCGATCTCGTTCACCCGCTTCACTCTCGCGCCCGTGCTGATCGGCTCGTCTCCGAGCGACACCCGTCCGGCATTGAACTCCAACAGTCCGGCCACAATGCGCATCAACGTCGTCTTGCCGGCGCCGTTTGGCCCCAGCAAGCCGTACACGCCGGAGAGGGTGAGGGATACATCGGATAAAATCGGCTTCTTTTTCACGATTTTCGTCAATCCTTCAATGACGACCGCCAACGCCGTTCACCTCCTGCATCATCTCCAAGATGCGGTCCCATGTCCAACCGTCGTCCATGTTCGCATACCATGTCCGCAAACATTGTTGCTTTTGGTCGACATCCAGCGGCTGAAACGCCTGATAAATGGCTTCAATTTGCTTCTTTACGGATGACGGCTGCGACTCGAACCACTCGCTTTTGGAGCTCCAGTCGATCACCGAAAGGCCTTGTTTTTGCATCAGCCAGCGGGTGGCCAGCGAAATCCACTCGTTGTACATGATCCGCGATCCTTTCGGCGGAACCGAAAGACGGAGCATTTTTTCATAATAATCTCGTTCCATATGATAGGTGCCAATCGAAAAAAAATTCGTGTTATATATAAGTTGAAACTTTGTTTTACATCCAGTAGAGCGCCCGCTGCATTCTATCAAAATGACTTGTTATGAAGGAAAACAGAATCGAACAATCGGAAAATCTTTATTGCAACTTATATAGACAAGATGGTCATGGGCCATAAACGAGGATAGCCCCGAGCTGGAGAACACAATCTTGTTCGGCAGCGATGAAACCGCCGTGGATGCGATTTGTTGTACATGATGAAACGTTTTTTTCAACTGGCGGATGACCGTCGGCGCCCGTTCCGCCATGTGCGGCCAGTCAGCCGGGTAGGTGATCTCATATCCTTGATCGACGAGTTGATGCCCTTGCCCTTTGATCAAGGTGACCGCCTGCGCTTTCCCTCGGTAACCCGTCCCCCGCTTTGGCACATTGCAAAACAGCACATCGCCGTCCACGTTCAAGGTAAAGGTGTACGTTTCATTCGGAACGAATTGATCGGTGAACGCCCCATCCCAAGCTCTCGTTCCCGCCACCCGATATTCATAAGCCCGATACATGTGCGAAGCCCTCCTTTTCGGATACCACGCCCGATCCGCCAACAGGACGATGCGGCCGTTCGTGTACGGAATGAGCGCCGTATCGACGATCTCATAGGAAAAGGTGAGCGTCGAGGTGCGTTTCGGCAGCCGCACGGTCACGAGATCGCCGTTTCTCGTAAACGTGACGGGCTGGTGGTCCGCTTCAATCGAGTGGAGCGGATACAAATGGTACAGTTGAAACGTGGGCCGGTTTGTGTCCAACTGGGACAAGGCCACGCGCACGACCGCGCGCGATCCATGCAAAGAAATGTCATACGACTGGATACGGTAGCGCAAATCGGCCTTGATGGTTTGCGGCATTCGACGGTACTCCTCAAGTTCGGTCGTCTGATCGGCCCGGGTGAACGCCTTGGTGTTTGTTTGCAAGGAGTGGCAGGCGGTTAGGACGATCAGAAACGGGAAGATGAGCAGCGCTTTCAGGACGGCGTTTCGCTCCTTTCTCGTCTGCGTAAAGCGGATCGACGACAACAACGCCAATCCGACAAGGGAAAGAAACCATGCGGCCCATTTCCATTCCCCGCCGCGGTCGACCTCAAACCCGATGTAGGAATCATACGCCTGTTGAATGGCGTGTTTTCCGATAAACAGCAGCGACGTCCAGTCGCGGGCATGAACGGTTTGGGACAAATCGATGAACAGCTCAGTCGTCATCGGGCCGGTCAGGATCCATACAAGCAACATAGCGAAAAAACTGACCTTTTTCGTTTCCAACAGCAGCGCGATGATGACGCCGTACAGAACGGTGAGCACGAGCGGTCCAAACTGGTAGACGGCGAGAAACCGAAGCAGCGACCAATACAGATCCGAAGGCTCCACCCCAACGAAGAGATACACGAGTGAAAAAACGCCGTAGCTCATCATCAGCATGATCCCTTGGCACAGCGCATGAACCGCCAGCAAGGCGCTCATTTTCTCCAGCAAAATCCGGTAGCCGTCGGCGAACCATGACGAAACGCCGTAACGAAGCTCGTTGGAGTAGAGAAAGTAGAACCATACGATGTAAAAGAGCGAAACGATTTGGACAAGCATGAACACTTCAGAAGGCAAATCTCCAGAGTATTCCATGCCTGCATTCATATCGTCTGAAAAGAATAAAACGAACCTGACAAGCAGCAAAACAAAAAATAGGATGCTGGCGCCAACGTATAACTTGCTTTTCAACAATCGTTTCCAATAAAAAACAAACAGCCATTTCCACCTCATCACCGATCAACCGCTTTCTTTCTGAGAAGTTGACAAATGAAAAATGCGGTCAGGGATCTCCGCATTCTTTTTTAGGCGTATCCCTGACTTCCTCATCATCCGGATTCGGCATCGTTATTTGACCGTAATGGTCACGTATCCTCTTGAACCAACCGTTTGGCCAACAATTTGGCCATAATACTTATCGTCTTTGGTTTGTGGAAAACTGCGCGTTTCTTCTTGACCAGGATTGAGCCAGTTGGTGGAGGCGACGACGCTGTCGGGCCACCAATTGATCAATTTGTAAGCATAGCCTTTCGTTTGGATGGTAAGCCGTTATTTGCCGCCAAACGTCAATGATCCCCTATCTGCTTTTATTGAGGTTTCCGATCTCCTTTGCTCATCCATACAATGGTGATGAATGCTGCTAGAAAGATGGACAGCGTTAACATGATGAATTTGCTGATGAGCATCGGTTCCCAAACCGGCGGCTCGAACAAAAAGATATGTGGCCAAGGCATGAACGTTCCTAATGTGGCCACTTCAAGCACCGTATAAATAAAAATGACTGTCAGTGCGATATTGGTGTTTTTTGTAAGAACAAGGGCTGCAGTGCTGAAAAATAGGTAAAAGAACGTCAATAGAATGAAATGAATGAGATTCAAAAAAGACAAAGAAGAAACTCCATATTTCCACATGAATGCCCCGCTTAGCACGACAACCCCAAACAAATGGATGAAAGAATAACGTACGATATCGATCCAAACCCATTGCCTATAGTAAGGGACAAGCGTTTCTTGCGCTCCATCTTCATACAGTTCGCCGAACCGATAGATGAGGCACCAGCCGGAAAACGGGATGAACAGCCCTTGGATGATAATCACATTGTCGTAAATACTTGGCGATTTGCGGGGAACAAACAAAATAAGCAACAGCGATAGGATGAACATCGCCGGTGGAACAAAAAATGCTCCGCCCATTGTCTTGCGGTCAAACACGAATGCGGTTCGCATCCATTCGATGTAAGCTTTCATCTTGGTTCCCCTCTCCTGACAACAGCCAAATAGCCATCGATCAATCGCGGCGCCACCCGTCTCCCCCCTGTTCCCCCATTTTTGGAGAACACTCGCGCGTGAATGCCATCCTCTTCTTCGAGAAGCTGCACCACTTCTCTCGTTGCGATCAAGTCATCCAATTCTTCGGGGTGTATGCAATATTCCCATACGCAGCCTTCTGCGCGGGACTTCAGCTCAGACGGCGTGCCTTCAAACAACACTTGCCCTTGTTTTAAAACCCCAATTTTGGTGCACAAAAACTCAATGTCTTCCACAATGTGCGAAGAAATGACAATAGTATGCTCGGAACCAAGCTGCTTGAGCAGATGGCGAAAGCGGATTCGCTCTTCAATATCCAAGCCGGCAGTCGGCTCGTCAAACAGCAAGATGGACGGCTTTCGCGTCAATAAATGGGCAATTCCCACCCGTCGCCGCATTCCGCCGGACAGCTCGGACATCTTTTTCGTCTCATGGCCGTTCAAGTTCACTTTTTGAATTGCTTCGGCAACGGTCGCGTGCCGTTCGCGTTTGTCCATCATTCCTTGCAATAAAGCGAGATGGTCAAGCGCTTCTTCGACCGTAATGTTCGGATAGACCATGAAATCTTGCGGCAAATAACCGATCCGTTCATGAGCTTTCACATATTTTCCTTTGGTGCAGCTTCGTTCGTCGATCGCCACCTGCCCTTCATCCATGGGTGTCAAGCCGGCCAATATTTTCATCAATGTCGTCTTGCCGGCTCCGTTCGGTCCGACTAACCCGTAAATCCCTTCCATGCAAAGCGATACGTTCGATAAAATGAGTTGTTTTTTGATTCGTTTCGTGACGCTGGATACATGGATCATGTCTGTCCCTCCTGAACCATGAGGATAAGTTGTATCGCTTTCTCCCAGCTGCCATCTGCTCCTTCCCTCATTTGTTTGTACCATAAAGCCAAAAATTTTTGTTTTTTCTCATCGGATAAGCGTTCATACTCCCCAGACAGCTGTCTCAGCACTTCCTCTGTTTTCCCGTCAGGAGAGTCGACTGACAAAGCCAAATCAAACGTCAAATCTCCTCCGGAATAGGGAAGGGCTAATTGTTGTTGGAACCATCTTGCCAGCAACGCTTGAAACACTTCTTTTTGCATCGATGAATGTGCTCCCCTCCAAAGAAGTCCTTCTGTTATGATTTCCGGCAAATACATCAATGTTCCTTCTTGGGAGCGAAGGGAATATGGCGTATCAATTTGAAGAAGCAAATGATCGCTGCTATATACGCTCCGTTGTTCACCATGGGGAGCGAGCAACACGATGTTCGTCGGCAACTTTGCCTCTTTTAAATCGAACATCTGCACGATGTCATGGTGGATGCGCCGTACATGACGTTCGAAAACCGGCCAATTCCGCTTAAGATTCGGCCAATCGGCGGGGTACACGATCTGCCACGGCCCGATTTTTTCCTTCAAAAACATTCCCGCTACGGCTGTAATGCCGCCGGACACAACTCCTTCGTACGTTCCGTCGCTTCGGCGCGGCAAATTCGTATAAAACGGCGCCGTTCCGTGAAACGACAACGTATAGCGGATCGGATGGCTCGGTTGCATCGATACAGGCACCGGACTGGAATGAACGTTCACAAAGGCAAACGGCGCATGGTCGGCTTTTGTCGGCACCCAGCTGAAATCGCTCGGCAAAAACAAATAGTGCGGTGAAATGGGAATTTGCGCGGAATCGTTCATTTGATACTCAAACGTCCATTCGTCGGTCAAGCGATTGGATGACCGTTTGACCGTGATGACATCCCCCTGTTGAATAAACGGCAGCTGTTTTCCGGTTTGATCGGTGATTTGCTTCAGAGAAAAATGATGATAAAGCACGAACGACAGCGTGTCGCCCCGAATTTGTCGCAAGGTCACTTTCACTTTCGCATGTACACCGTTTTTGGCCTCCAGCTGAATGTCGTACCGTTCAATCGAATAGTGCAATGTGCTCGGTTTGATTGTTGGATCATGAGTTTGATAGTAAACATTTTCTTGAGCCAAATCAGCGTAGCTAAACACCAGTTTGCTTCCTGTGAAAATATGCGGAAACAACCAAGCATCACCCGACAAAAGCAAAGCAACGCCCATGATAATGGCCGCTTTCTCCTTTGTAGTGCGGGCCGTTTTCCAAAGAATGGCCCATACCGCCATCATCGACGCTAGAATCCAAAACAATATTTTCATATACGTCGGAAGGCTGACGCTGTATCCAATGACGTCACGAAATACATCGTCCATATTCAACGGACCGATGTAGAACAAACTACGGATGTCGGAAAAGGGGATGCGATGGAAATAACGGGAAAACAATTGTGTATTCATCGGGCCGATTGCCAGCCAAATGACCATCATCCAGGCAAAGCTTAATCGGTTTTTCCCAAACAATAGAGCAGTGAAAATACCAAGAAAAAAGGCAAATACGAACGGCAATAGCCAATATACGGCAATATACGATGCCGTTTCGGTATACAACGAAGAAAAGGGAAGGCTCCATGTCCGATAAAACTGCCATACGAGCACAACTTGCAGACCGGTGAAGAATGCAAGAAACAACAGGTGATTGGCGAACAAGGCGGCGATTTTCAACGCTGTGATGCGAAGTGAACCGGCAAACAAAAGATTGGCGCCAAATCGGTATTCATCAGAGAACAACTTGTAAAAAAACACCATAAACAGCAGCATTGCCGCTTGGACGATTAACGTCATTTCCCCGACAAAATTTCCATAATCCGTCTTACCAAAGGAATCGTACTGGCGAATGAGAAAGCGCATCATCAGCATGATTAACAAAAATGTGTATGTTCCCATATAGAGAATGCTTTTTCCCATCTGTTTGGCGTAAAACCACGATAGGCGAGTAAACAAAGCCATAAGGGGTCACTCCATTTTCAGCATGGTCGTATCCATCAACGATAAAGGAAAGCAAGCGAATGCCGGTGTGATGGAGCCGTGTTGACATTCGCTTGCTTGTTGAATGAAGCGTGCAAACTTAATTCACGGTCACTTTTGCTTCGCCGTGAACTACCCCCACTTAATTTTCTAGCGAAAATTTGAAGTGGGGGTTTCCAAAGAAGTTTGACTGC
>NZ_JHUS01000051.1:0-40195 GCF_000691465.1 Geobacillus sp. CAMR5420 | reverse complement strand
TTCATCGCGATCCAGTGAATCGGCATTGAGGCGAACAAGGAAAGGTGCAAACGAAAGCTGAAAAGCAGCCAGACCGCCATTCCAATCGGAACCAAGTATTTCGTATATAAGATCCATTCCGCTGGATTGATGGTATGGGGATTGAGGCAATCAAACATCAAAGCCCCGGAAAATACCAATATGAAAATGGCTTCTGCTTTTAAGCGGGACGCCATCCTTGAAATGAAAACCCATTTCATATTGAATGCCCTCTCTGATCATCAATTTGAAATGTTTGTAAAATTCAATGGCATTATAAAAAAAAAAAAAGAAGATGTAAACCTTTTACATGGAAATTCACAGTATATTCACAAATAATAGGAAAATCGTATTGCCATGATGACGATTTTTGGCAAATTTTGCGTCTTTAGGTGTAGGGAGTGTCCATTGTGCGACGTGCTTTTTTTCGACGCGCTGAACGAAGCGATCCGGCGCGAAATCGAGCGCGACGGGAAGACGATTGATGACAAAGCCCGCTCATAAACCGCGCCCCTGTTTGTGTCTAGGACGGTCTGTCCCACCCGAGCGGACAGCCGTCTTTTTGCCTTTCCGCGGCTGTTGGGGCAGATGGGCTTCAGGATGCGGGGCGTGTGAGCCGGGGATGGCCCGTTTTTCCTTGCATCGAAAGCGCCGTCATCTGTACAATGAAGTCGGCAACCATTGGCAAAGGAGACGGCGCGATGAAAATCGGCTATCGGACATTGAAAACGGCGGTGGGGGCGGCGCTGGCGATTGCCATCGCTCAGCTGATCGGCCTGCATAATTTCGCTTCCGCTGGCATTATCGTCATTTTATGCGTCCAAGTGACGAAAAAGCGGTCGCTTGAGACCGCTCGGGCCCGTTTTGCGGCGTGCGTCGTTGCGGTCGGGTTTGCGGCGTTGTTTTTTACCGCCTTCGGCTATCATCCGTGGACGATCGGGCTGTTGCTTTTGTTGTTCATTCCTGTGACGGTTCGCTTGAAAATCAATGAAGGCATTGCGACAAGCTCGGTCATTATTTTGCATTTGTATGCGGCCCAAGACATCACGTGGGGATTGGTCGCCAATGAGATCTTGCTGGTGGCGGTTGGCATTGGGGTAGCGCTGCTGATGAACATGTACATGCCGAGCGCCGAGAAGGAGCTCAAAGAGTACCAGCGCATTGTCGAAGATTTGTTTCGCATTATTTTAAAAGAAATCGTCCGCTACTTGCGCACAAATGAGCTTGATTGGGATGGAAAAGAGCTGCCGCTTGCGGCGGAGACGCTCGACAAAGCGAAAAAGCTCGCCATGCGCCACGCCGACAATCAATTATGGCGGAATGAGGATGAATATGTCCGCTACTTCCGCATGCGCGAGCGGCAGTTGGAAATCATCGAGCATATGCTTCCGCTTGTGACATCGCTCGTCTACACGGTCGAGCAACGGATGATGATTGCGGATTTTATCGACGAATTAAGCGACGCCATTCATCCGGGAAATACGGCGGACCGCTTTTTGCGGCGCCTTGCCGAGATGCGCGAACAGTTTAAAGCGATGCCGCTGCCAAAGACGCGCGAGCAGTTTGAAGAGCGGGCGGCGTTGTTTCATTTAGTGCGCGAATTGGAGCGATATTTAATCATCAAAAGCGAATTCCACCCCGGAAACGAACGAAAACCGCAGCGGCTGAAGGCATGATGCAGGGCATATGTTCATCCGTTTTGGTGCACACTATAGCCAAACATTCAAGCAAAGGATGGACGGATATGCGGGTATGGTTGGCCATTTGTTTCGTGCTCACCGCCCTGTTGGGAGCGCCTTTCCAGACAGCGGCGGAGGCAAAGCCGCTTGTCATTGTGAACAAAGCGATCAATAAGCTCGCGCTCGTCCGCGACGGCCGCATCGAAGCCGTTTATCCGGTGGCGACCGGGGTCAATGCCGATTTGACGCCGGAGGGGATGTTTACGGTGACGGTGAAGGCGAAATACCCGTATTATCGGAAAAAGAACATTCCAGGCGGGGCGCCGAACAATCCGCTCGGCGCAAGGTGGATCGGCTTTAACGCGCGCGGGACGGACGGGCGCATCTACGGCATTCACGGCACGAACAACCCGGCGTCGATCGGCCAGTATGTGTCGCAAGGTTGTGTGCGCATGCACAACCGCGATGTCGAGCATTTGTATGAACGGGTGCCGATTGGCGCCAACGTGCTCATTCTCCGCAGCAACGAATCGTTTTACGCCATCGCCAAACGGCACGGCGCTGTCCGATGAAAAACGCAAGCTTCCGGTTTCGGAGCTTGCGTTTTTTTGGGCAGGTTTAAAACCACATGCTGATGCCGGCGAGGAGCGTCGTCAGCAGCATGCAAATGAGCATCAAGTAAACCACGAATTTTTGCGTTTTGCGCGACAACGGTCCGTCCTCCTTCCGTCCGCTGTTCTACGTTTATTGTAACGGCAAACAGCGGAGCGGACAAGGAAAAAAGCAGGATGAGAGATGAAACGAACCGCTCCATGGCTTGACCGTTGCGCAGACAAAGAAAAACAAAAAAAGCAGGATTTTTTGTCGAAACGGCGAATAATAAAACGTTGGCCTCATCATTTTGCAGCAAAGGAGACCAAGACGATGCAGGTGAAAAAAGTCGACCATATCGGCATTGCTGTCCGCTCGATCGAGAAAGCGCTTCCGTTTTATATGGATGTGCTCGGCCTGCCGTTTCTCGGCATCGAGGAAGTTGAGTCGGAACAGGTGAAAGTGGCGTTTCTGCAGGCCGGAGAGGCGAAGCTTGAGCTGCTCGAGCCGCTGTCGCCAGAGAGCGCGGTGGCGAAATTTATCGAGAAACGCGGCGAAGGGATCCATCACGTGGCGCTTGGCGTCGAGGACATCACCGAGCGCATCCGTGAGCTGAAGGAGCATGGCATTCGCATGATTCAAGATGCGCCAAAACGCGGCGCCGGCGGGGCGTGGGTGGCCTTCATGCACCCGAAATCGACCGGCGGCGTGTTGTATGAACTTTGTGAACGGACGAACCGAACGGAGGGACACCAATGAGCGACATGTACGATAAAATCAATGAATTATATGACCGCCGTCGCGAAATTGAGCTTGGCGGCGGCGATGAGAAAATTGAACAGCAGCACGCGAAAGGGAAGCTGACGGCGCGCGAGCGGATTGACTTGCTGTTGGACGAAGGGACGTTTGTCGAGCTCAATCCGTTCATCGAGCACCGCTGCACCGATTTTGGACTTGGCGAAAAGAAGGGGCCGGGCGATGGGGTGGTGACCGGCTACGGGAAGATCAATGGACGCACCGTATTTGTGTTCTCGCAAGATTTCACCGTCTTCGGCGGCGCGCTTGGGGAAATGCATGCGAAAAAAATCACGAACATCATGGATTTGGCGGCGAAAACCGGGGCGCCGGTCATCGGCTTGAACGATTCGGGCGGCGCCCGCATTCAAGAAGGGGTCTTGTCGCTTGACGGGTACGGGCACATTTTTTACCGCAACGCCATTTATTCCGGCGTCATCCCGCAAATTTCCGTCATTATGGGGCCGTGCGCCGGCGGGGCCGTCTATTCCCCGGCCATCACGGATTTTGTGTTCATGGTCGAAAAAACGAGCCAAATGTTCATCACCGGTCCGAAAGTGATTGAAGCGGTGACCGGGGAGAAAATCAGCGCCGAAGATTTAGGCGGCGCCCGCGTGCACAACACGATCAGCGGCAACGCTCATTTTGCGGCGGCGAATGAAGAGGAGGCGCTCGCCGAGGTGCGGCGGCTGCTTGGCTATTTGCCGTCAAACAATAACGAAAAGCCGCCGTCTGGCCCGATTCCGGACGGGGACGACTACCGCCCCGATTTGGCCGATGTCGTGCCGATTGACGCCGTCCGCCCGTACGATGTGCGCCACGTCATCGCCCAAGTCGTCGATGACGGATCGTTTATGGAAGTGCAAAAAGATTTCGCCAAAAACATCGTGATCGGCTTTGCCCGCATCAAAGGCGAAGTGGTCGGGCTTGTGTGCAACCAGCCGAAGTTTATGGCCGGCGGGCTGGACATCGACTCGTCGGACAAGGCGGCGCGTTTTATCCGTTTTTGCGATTCGTTCAACATCCCGATCATTACGTTTGAGGACGTCACCGGCTTTTTCCCGGGCGTCAAGCAGGAGCACGGCGGCATCATCCGCCATGGGGCGAAAATTTTGTACGCCTACTCGGAAGCAACGGTGCCGAAAATTACGGTCATTTTGCGGAAAGCGTACGGCGGCGCGTACGTCGCCTTAAACAGCAAATCGATCGGCGCCGATGTCGTCTATGCGTGGCCGAACGCGGAAGTGGCGGTCATGGGGCCGCAAGGGGCGGCGAACATCATTTTCGCGAGCGAAATTGAAAAAAGTCCGAATCCGGAAGAAACACGGGCGCAAAAAATTGCCGAATACCGCGAGAAATTCGCCAATCCGTACGTCGCCGCGAAATACGGCATGATCGATGACGTCATTGACCCGCGCGACACGAGAATCAAGCTCATTCAGGCGCTCGAGATGCTGCGAAACAAGCACGAGGAGCGGCCGAAGAAAAAGCATGGCAATATTCCGCTGTAAACGATGGAAGGCGTCCGGTCAATCTCGGGCGTCTTTTATGTTTTGGGTTTGATATGGTATAATATGGTTAAAAAAGGGGAGAGGAAAATGAATTTTTTCAACGACCCAAACAGCAGAGTGAAGTTGATTCCATTGATTATTGCCGTCATTGGATTGTGGCTCCTTTTAAATAGCCCTAAATTAGGAAGTGATTCTGTTTCATCATGGGTTCGATCCGTAGGCGGCTCGGCCGGTTCGCAAGAATACTTGCAAATGTTAAAAGGGTATATCAATGCCTATCAAATGGTAGGGGGCATTTTCTTATTGACAGGGTTATTTTCTCTTTTTAAAAGAAAATGACAATAGAAGATGACAAAGAAAGATTAGCATGAGACATCCGCAACCTTTCCTGAACGAAGGTGCTTTGCTGCGCTTTTCATGATTTCAGCATTTGTCTGAAGTCATGAAAAAACTGAATTCCACTCATCATTCGTTTACTCAAGCTGTTTCGGCGTCTAGTTTGGTGTTTGGCGGAAACTTCCGGTATACTGGAAGAGGAATCTATACATAGGAGGACGAAACAGATGGTAAACGAGCAGCGTCTTGTCGACGAATTTTTGGAACTCGTGCAAATCGATTCAGAAACGAAGCATGAAGGGGAAATCGCCAACGTGCTCAAACAAAAGTTTGAAGCGCTCGGCCTTGAGGTGATCGAAGACGATGCCGCCGCGAAAACCGGGCACGGCGCCGGCAATTTGATTTGCACGCTCGCCGCGACGAAAGACGGGGTCGACCCGATTTACTTCACGTCGCATATGGATACGGTCGTGCCGGGCAAAGGGGTGAAACCGTCGATCCAAGACGGCTATGTCGTCACCGACGGGACGACGATTTTAGGGGCGGACGACAAGGCGGGCTTGGCGGCCATGTTGGAAGCGATTCGCGTGTTGAAAGAACAAAACATCCCGCATGGCGTAATCCAGTTTATCATCACCGTCGGCGAAGAGTCGGGGCTTGTCGGGGCGAAGGCGCTTGACCCGTCGCTCATTCAAGCGAAATACGGCTATGCCTTGGACAGCGACGGCAAAGTCGGCAACATCGTCGTCGCCGCCCCGACGCAGGCGAAGCTGAAAGTCGTTGTGCACGGCAAAACCGCCCATGCCGGCGTGGCGCCGGAAAAAGGAGTGTCTGCCATTACGATTGCGGCGAAGGCGATCGCGAAAATGCCGCTCGGCCGCATCGACGAGGAGACGACGGCGAACATCGGCCGCTTTGAAGGCGGCACGCAAACGAACATCGTCTGCGACCGCGTTGATATTTTAGCGGAAGCCCGTTCCCTCGTTCCGGAAAAAATGGAAGCGCAAGTGGCGAAAATGAAAGAGGCGTTTGAAACGGTTGCCGCGGAAATGGGGGGGCGCGCCGATGTCGAAGTGGAAGTGATGTACCCAGGCTTTAAGTTCAGCGACGGCGACCATGTCGTCGAGGTCGCCAAACGGGCGGCGGCGAACATCGGACGGCCGTGCAAGCTGGAGAAAAGCGGCGGCGGCAGCGATGCCAACATCATCGCCGGCTTCGGCATTCCGACGGTCAACCTCGCAGTCGGCTACGAAGAAATCCATACGACGAATGAGCGGATGCCGATTGAAGAGCTGGTGAAGCTGACAGAGATGGTTGTCGCCATTGTCGAGGAAGTCGCCAATGCCGAATGAGCATCCCGAGGCTGGATGCTCTTTTTTCTTGAACCTTTCGGTAAACATTCGGCCGGAATGAGCCGATAAAAAAAGCAGAGTGCGAATCACGAAAGAGGTGGCGGGGGAATGGACAAATACGTGGTGTTTCGCGTCGAGCGGGAACAGTACGCCGTCTCGATCGCGTATATCGTCTCGATTGAGAAAATGACGGCGCCGACGGCCGTGCCGCATATGCCGGATTGTATGGCGGGCGTTGCGCGCATCCGCGGCGAGCTCGCGCCGGTGCTCGATATGCGAAAGCTTCTATATGGGAAAGCGATCGAGGAAACCGAGCAGACGCGTCTTGTCGTCGCCGCGGTCGACGGGTTGTCGGTGGCGTTTATCGTTGACGAAGCAAAGGAAATTGTCGATATTGAACCGGAAGCCATCAAACCGCTGCAGCTCGTATCCGCGGAGCGCACGCCGTATGTCGTCGGGATCGCGACGCTGCCGGAGCGGCTGCTCACGGTGCTGGATCCGCGCGTCTTGTTTGCCCATTTGGAAGAAGCGGACGCGATTCGCGAGCAAGTGGCCGCCGCCCAGGCCGCGGCCCAGGTCATCCAAGAGGAAGAGACGGTATAGGTGTTTGCCTATACCGTTTTTTCTTCCGCGCATATCCTAACCATGGAAATGAACTTCAACACATGAGAGGAGGCGCATTCCATGGTTCGACCGTTCGGTCCGTATATGGGCGGATTTTATCCGCCGTACGTTGGCGGCTACGGCTATCCTCCATACGGTTATCACCATCCTCATTGGCATGGAGGGTATGACGGCTATCATCACTTCCCGTATGGCGTGCCTTATGGTCATTACCCGTTTGGACCATACGGCTTCCCGCACTATGGAGGCTACTAAGCATGAGGGGCGTTATACGCCCCTTTCCATATGAACATGCCAAGCAAAGTCCGTCGTGCCGCCCCGTTCCTAAATCGGTTTAGAAAAACTTGCAGGCAAGCGCAAACGTATGGTATGTTGTTTGATGAACAAACCAAAACGGAAAGGGACGTTGAATGATGGCAAAACAGCAAATCGGCGTCATCGGACTGGCGGTCATGGGGAAAAACTTGGCGCTCAACATCGAAAGCAAAGGCTATTCGGTGGCGGTGTACAACCGTTCGCGCGAAAAAACAGACGAGTTTTTGCAAGAAGCGAAAGGAAAAAACATTGTCGGTACATACAGCATCGAAGAATTCGTCAACGCCTTGGAAAAACCGCGGAAAATTTTGCTGATGGTCAAAGCCGGAGCGCCGACGGACGCGACGATCGAACAGCTGAAGCCGCATTTGGAAAAAGGCGATATTGTAATTGACGGCGGCAATACGTATTTTAAGGATACGCAGCGCCGCAACAAAGAACTCGCCGAACTTGGCATCCACTTTATTGGCACGGGCGTCTCGGGCGGCGAGGAAGGGGCGCTGAAAGGCCCGTCGATCATGCCAGGGGGCCAAAAAGAAGCGCATGAGCTCGTGCGCCCGATTTTTGAAGCCATCGCCGCCAAAGTCGACGGCGAACCGTGCACGACGTACATCGGTCCGGATGGCGCCGGGCATTATGTCAAAATGGTGCACAACGGCATTGAATACGGCGACATGCAGCTGATCGCTGAAGCGTACTTCTTGCTCAAACATGTGCTCGGCATGGATGCTGCAGAGCTGCACGAAGTGTTCGCCGACTGGAACAAAGGCGAGCTGAACAGCTACTTAATCGAGATCACGGCCGACATTTTCACGAAAATCGATGAAGAAACAGGCAAGCCGCTTGTTGATGTCATTTTGGACAAAGCCGGGCAAAAAGGGACGGGCAAATGGACGAGCCAAAACGCCCTCGATTTGGGCGTGCCGCTGCCGATCATCACGGAATCGGTGTTCGCCCGTTTCCTCTCGGCGATGAAAGACGAGCGCGTGAAAGCAAGCAAAGTGCTGGCAGGCCCAGCGGTGAAGCCGTTTGAAGGCGACCGCGGCCACTTCATCGAAGCCGTGCGCCGCGCGCTTTATATGAGCAAAATTTGCTCGTACGCCCAAGGATTTGCGCAAATGAAGGCGGCTTCTGAGGAATACAACTGGAACTTGCGCTACGGTGATATCGCCATGATCTTCCGCGGCGGCTGCATCATCCGCGCGCAATTTTTGCAAAAAATTAAAGAGGCGTACGACCGCGATCCGGCGCTTTCGAACTTGCTCTTGGATCCGTATTTCAAAGACATTGTCGAACGCTACCAAGACGCGCTCCGCGAAATCGTCGCCACCGCGGCGATGCGCGGCATTCCAGTGCCAGGATTCGCAAGCGCCCTCGCCTATTACGACAGCTACCGCACCGCGGTGCTCCCAGCCAACTTAATCCAAGCGCAGCGCGACTACTTCGGCGCCCACACGTACGAACGCGTTGACAAAGAAGGCATTTTCCATACGGAATGGTTGAAATAAGAAAAAAGCCCTTAGAGTCATTCACCACTCTAAGGGCTTTTCGTGTTCGATAAAGCTAAAATTCGTTCCGTCAACTGGAACTGCATCTTCAGAATGGGATGACCACTGATCGAGTGGGCGAACGTTGGAACGGTTTTGGTTCTTCCCTCACTCGCTGCATCGTTTTAAAGCGCCTCGCGAATTAGCTTTTTGTAATAACGAACGGACAACACGCCAAACAGCGAATAGCAGACCGTGTAAATCGCCATCACCGTCAACATCGGCGTCCACAGTTCGGTGCCGAAAAAGAACCAGCCGGAACGGACAGCGAAATAGCTATGGGACAATCCCAGCAGCAACGGAATGCCAAAGTATAACAGCTGTTTCCGCCGAATGCCCCCGAGCAAGTCTTTTTCGGTGAATCCCAGTTTGCGCAAAATGGTGTAATTCGGCCGCTCTTCTTCGCCGGCGCCCATTTGCTTGAAGTAAAGAATGCAGCCGGATGTGACCAAAAAGGCGAGTCCTAAAAAGGTGACGACAAACATGATCAATCCGAACGTCTGCTTTTGGTGGCGGCTCATCATCAGGCGCGAATCGGTGATGGAGGAAAACTCCATGCGTTGAAACAACTGATCAGCCCGTTCAATATTTGTTTCGTCAGTCAGATGAATTCCGATATGCACCTTTTTCTTTTGTGGATCGGTTTCTTTTTGCAAACGATCAAACATCGTTTGGTCGACGATGACAGTCGGCATGCCGTACGTGAAATGATAGTTGACGTAATAGTCTTTTTTCATCCCAAGGTAATGAAGCGGGACCATGCGGCCGTTTTCTTCTAAGCGAATCGTTCCCGTTTCTTTAAACGGCAAGAATTGACGGAGCATGTCCCGATATCCCGTCAGCAGTGCTTCATTAGGCTTGACATCGATGCGGCCTGTACTTGTGTCGCTGATCACCGATAGCGGCGCGGCGGACGGCTGAAACTGGAGCCGGCTTTGATCAGCGATGTCCAAAATCATCGAAATATCAGTCGGTGCTTCGATGACATCGATCATCGTTTCCCGATAGCGAATATCATGAGATCGCAGCGCCGCCGTAAAACGGGCGGCATCTTTTTTGTCCGTAAACGCGAAATCGGCGGCGACGTTGTTTTTGGCTGATTGCTCGGCTGAATAATAGGAAATATAGCTTAGTGAGATCAACCCGATCGCGATGGCCGACACGGTCGTGATGATCGTAAGCAGCAACGCGTTCGATTTCATGCGAAACATGAGCGACGATACCGATAGCACGTCGTTGATCGACAAATAGCCACCTTTTTGTTTTCGCCATAGGTGGAACAGAAAGCTGATCGTTCCTTTGAAAAATAAATAGGTGCCGATGATGACAGCGCCTAAAATGAACGCCATGGCCATGAATAATCCTTGAACGCTCTTCCAGTCGCTGCTAAACAATTTCGTCGATATACCATAGCCGCTGCCGATGAGGATGATCCCCACCATCCCCACGACCATGTTCCATACGGATACGTGTTTTGCTTCGGTTGTGGATGTAGTGCGGAACAAGGATAAAATCGTCTGTTTTTTGAGAAACAAGCGGTTCATCCCCATCATGAGGACATCAATCACGCTGAACACAATCAACGTTTGCACCAATGCTCGTCCAGAAAAGGAGAGAGATGCCGCTAGCGGAATATCGATGATTTTAAACAAAATCATCATCAACAGCTTGGAAGCGGCAAATCCCACCAATATGCCGATGATCAGTGTGCCGTAATAAAGAATGACGTTTTCGGCCGCCAGCATCAAAAAGATGTTTCGTTTCGTCATGCCGATCAACTGCAAAAGAGCGATCTCATGGCTCCGACGCTTGATAAACAGGGCGTTGGCGTACAAAAGAAAGACGGCGACAATCACGATAAGAAGCACCGCGCCTGTGCGGACGGCCGCCGCGCCTTTCACTCCCCCTTTGATGGCATCAAGCGATGGATCGTACTGCAATGTCACGAACGCGAAATACAAGGCGGAAGCAAACATCAAGGCAAACACGTACAAATAATAATGTTGGATGTTTTGTTTCAAGTTGCGGAACAGGAGTTGCTTCATGCTCATGGCCGAACACCGCCCAGCACGCCTTGCGTTTGCATAATGGCTTGGAAAAATTGCTGCCGCGTTTCCGTTCCTTTATACAGTTGCGTATACAATTGTCCGTCTTTGATAAAAACGACACGGCCTGAGAAACTGGCAGCGACCGGATCGTGGGTGACCATGATGATTGTCGTCTTCCGTTTTTTATTAAGTTGTTGCAGCTTGTGCAATAAATCGGAAGCCGATTTTGAATCGAGTGCGCCCGTCGGCTCATCAGCAAAAATGATGCTCGGTTCATGGATGAACGCCCGCGCCGCCGCAGCGCGCTGTTTTTGCCCACCAGAAATTTCGCTCGGATAGTGGTTTTGGATGTCAGTAATGCCAAGTTCAGCCGCCAATTCTGCAAATTTCTTTTCCGCTTCTCGCTTGGGCGTTTTCGTAATCGATAAAGGCAAAAGGACGTTCTCCTTCACCGTCAGCGTGTCAAGCAAATGATACTCTTGAAAGATGAATCCGACATGGCGTTTGCGAAATTCTGCCAGCTCTCGGTCTTTCATGGCGACGACGTTGTTTCCTTCGATGAAAATAGCGCCCTCGCTCACCCGGTCGATTGAGGAAAGAACGTTGAGGAGCGTCGTTTTCCCTGATCCGGAAGGCCCCATGATCGCGAGAAATTCCCCCTTCTCCACACGCAGATCGATGCCTTTGAGCACTTCTTGTAGATTCTTTTTCGTTCCGTACATTTTGCGGATGTTGGTTGCTTCCAATATGACCATCTCGTTTTCCCTCCTTCGTTTCTATCATAAGCAATGGGGTTGGTTTTTTCCTGCGTTTGGCCGAACAAAACGAAGCCGCGTGTGACAAAATCGTCACATGCGGTGCGTGCGGATGATGTCATTTTCTTGCGGAAATATGATCGTAAATGTCGTTCCGCGTCCGGGCGTGGATTCGACATGAAAGTCAAGAAGAAGCGGTTTGGCGGCTTTTTTCGCCAAATACAGCCCCATCCCCGTCGCCGCTTCATTTTGGTGTTCGGCGGTGGAGGTGAATCCTTTCTCGAAAATGCGCGGCAAGTCCTTTGGATCAATGCCCAAGCCGAAATCTTGAATTTGTAGGAAGGCATGGCCGTTTTTCATAAAGCTTTTCACGACAATGTCAGATGACTCGCTGTATTTCACCGCATTCGTGATGATTTGCCGGATGATAAAAGAAAGCCATTTGGCATCGCTTAGGACGGAGCGGACGTCCAATTGAAGGTCAAAGCCGATGCCTTTTTGCATACACCACGATTGCAGCGGTTTAATCTCATTGATGAGAAGCGGCTCAAGCTCGACTTGTTCGATATATAAGTCGTTTTCCATGTGTGGAAGCCGTCGTTGATGAAGTTGCTGATCAAGAAGCAGATGCATGCGCAGCCACTCGTACAAGAGTTGCGCTTTCGTGTTTTCGTCCTCGACTCGATCGATGATGAGCCGCATGGCCGTCAGCGGCGTTTTCATTTCGTGAATCCATGACAACAGTTCATCTTTCTCTTGTTCCAATGTAGCGAGGTGTTCTTTCAGTTCTTGTTTCCATTGTTCCGTTTGGCTGGCGAGGACGCGTTCGACGATCTTCTCCAGTGGGCTTGCCGCCCGCAGGGCAGAGATGGGATCGAGGCGGCGCTCCCACTCTTGCAAACGTTGATAAAATGTCGTTTCTTTTTTCCAACGAATGATGACAAAGACAACAAAGATGATAGTCGTTAAAAAGACGATGTAAAGAATGGAGGAGAATGGAATCGTTGGATCCAGATAAGCGACAAACAGGATGAACAGCTCTAGAAAGAGAAAGAGGGCCATCCAGCTTTTTCGTTCCCACAAATAGTCTTTGAGCATCAGTAACTCCCTTCTTCCGTAGCCATATAGCCTTGCCCAACTTTCGTTTCAATGAAGCACCCCAAACCGAGTTCGTCGAGTTTTTTCCGCAGGCGGTTGACGTTGACGGTCAGCGTGTTGTCGCTGACAAACCGTTCGTCTTCCCATAGCCGTTTGATCAGCTCCGTCCGAGCAACGATCTGGTTTTTCTTATCCAATAAATGTTTCAAAATCAACAGTTCGTTTTTCGTCAGCTCCACCGTTCCGTGTTCATTTGAGACTGTGCTTTTTTCATAGTCGACCGTTGCCCCGCACCATGTTTGCAGCTGAATGGGTCCGGCATTGTAGTTGTACACGCGGCGGAGCAGCGCTTGGATTTTGGCGATCAGCACATCGAAATGAAACGGCTTTTGGATGTAATCATCAGCTCCAAGCTGCATCGACATGACCATATCAGTCGGGTGGTCGCGCGATGATAAAAACAAAATCGGGACGTTCGAATGAGCACGAATCTGGCGGCACCAGTGGAACCCGTCAAATTTCGGCAGCTGGATGTCGATGATCACCAAGTGCGGCTTGCAAGCAGAAAACTCTTCCATCACACGGTCGAAATCGCGGATGCCGCAAACGTCGTACGACCATTGTTCCAAACGTGCTTTGATTTCTTGAAACAACGTCACATCATCTTCAATGAGCAAAATGTTCAATTTTGCCTCACCCCACTTGTTTCTATTGGGAGTTCCGTTTTCATTATATTTGTTTCACCGTTCGGGGTAAAGGAGGTTCAAAAGGGAAAGCATGAAAATGCATTACACAGCAAAGCGATGGCCGCTGTTCGTGATCGGCGGCAGTTGGTGCATGCGGCCGAACAGGGGGCGTATGGCAAAAAGAGCTTGAAGTGATGATCAACGGTGGGCTATCATGGATATTGAGGATGGATAAGGAATGGTCAAATGTCGGTGCTCGATTGTTTGAGCTATGCTATGCGCAAGGAATGTATAAGGAAGGAATTAGAAATCATTGTTTGACGGGGGATTGGAATGGGAACAACATTTAGGAAAGGTTTTTTATTTTGTCTCTTCTTGTTTATCTGTCTTTTCCATGTGTTTCCTTCCGCTAAAGCGGAAGCGGCCGGACCGCGTACGCAACAGCTTCCTGGGCGCGTGCTCGATTGGGTCATGGATGATCAAAATGGGTATATTTATGCGCTCACGGAAAAGGGGATGTTATTATTTATTGAAGCGAGCACATTGTCGATCAAAAAGCAGGAACCCGTTTCTCTGCGGGCATACAGCGCTTTATGGCGGAAATATGCCCAGCGGTCGGTCACTCTTCTTTTGCGGGACGGGAAGCTGTATGTGCCGTCTGAAACATCGATAGACGTTTTTGACGTCAAAACAAAACGGCTGATTCAACGAGCCCCGTATAACGGATTGCCGTTTGGCCTATTAGGCAACAAAATCGTAACTTTCGGAAAGCAGTACGGGCGCGGGAAGACGACGTATGAGATGTACATGTGGGATTTGGCGGCGAAACGCCAAACAAGCCGGCTGATTGCTGATCCTAACTTTTTTTTCGTTTTTTCAGAGGAAAATACGTTGTTTTTCGATGAGAAGCGAGGTCTGGCCTTCATCGGCCGCAATGTTTCCATTCCTGATTTAGCGGTATTGCGCCTGTCCGATTTGAAGGTGGTGAAGCGAGTTTCGTATCAAGGGCCGAGAGGCAGCGCGCCCATCCATCCGCTCATCGTTGACGGAAGCGATGTGTTTTTTGCGGGAAGGCGCATTGATGCCGGAAATATCAACATGGTGCACGACTGTTATAACGGCCCCGTTTTAGATGTTCAAGGGGCCTACGTGGTGACAAATAAGGCGGTGTATGACCGTTACACCTCTGCTAAGATAAACGCGCTTCCATTCCCGACGAACTATGCGTTGATGGATGCAAAGTACAATTTGTATTTGATCAAAGAAGGGGAAAATCGAATTTATAAATATCCATTGCCGGCCGATGAGAGCTATTATGTTCGATCGTCCCATTATGCTTTCACCAATGTCCCCATTTCCCATTTGGCTTATGATTCGTCGACCGGATGGTTGTATGTGTTGTCCGCCGAAGACAGCAAACTGTTTGTCATTCGCGCCAGCGACATGAAAATGGTGAAAGAAATTCATCCCGGACCGCAGCCGACGGATGTAAAAATTGATGGCGGCAAGGTGTATGTTGCGCTATCGGGAGCGACGAAAATGGCGATTTACGACGCCAAAACAATGCGGTTTCTTGGAACGGTGCCGCTGATCGCTGCTCCGCGTTCATTGGCGATCGGGGACGGGAAAATTTTCTTCACGGACAATAGCCGCACGTTGACGGGATCGATTGCCGTTTATGATATGAAGACGAAAAAACAATGGCGAATCCCAAAGGTATTCATCAATCCGTTGATTGGGTATGACGAAAAACAAAATGTATTGTATGTCGGACAGGAAGGAACATCGGATCATGATCTGTATGCGGTGCGGCTTTCCGATTGGCATGTTTCGCAACTATTGTCCTTCCCTGGAGGGGATGATGCCTTTTTTATGAACGGCGGGGAGATTTTTTACGGAAAGGCGCGCATCAATCCAGCCCAGCCCGGCGCATTGGTGGCCGCTGAATTTCCGGAGCCGCTTCGGGCGGCGAGCCGTCAATATATCATCACCAGCCGTGCCATTTATAACCGGGCAACAGGAACGAAAATCGCCGATTTGTCATCTGAAGCGTTGCTCGCAACGGCTGGAGATGATGGAATGATCTTCACGTATCGAAAAGTGGCTACGAACCATTATTTGATTAAGCAAAAACTGTCTCAATAAAATTGCCATTGCTGGGAGCGTTGGTTCTCCAAAGCGCATGAAACAGTTTTCACAACGTCTAGACGGGCTCGTACCTCCGCCCGTCTCGTTTTATAAAGAAGCAAATATGTCATCATGAGGATGATGCCCAAAGGTGAATTTTCCAAGGCGTTCAATCACTGAAACACGTCTGTTCACAGATAGGAGGGTCTTTCCATGTCACAACAGCGTAAATCGATCATCCCCGACAACTTTTTATGGGGCGGAGCGGTGACGTCGTTTCAGACGGAAGGGGCGTGGAACGAAGGCGGCAAAGGGCTGTCGATCGTGGATGCGCGCCCGATTCCAAAAGGGCATTCCGACTGGAAAGTGGCGGTCGATTTTTACCATCGCTACAAAGAAGACATCGCTTTGTTCAAGGAGCTCGGCTTTACCGCCTACCGGACGAGCATCGCTTGGACGCGCATTTTTCCGGACGGGGAAGGGGAGCCGAATGAGGCGGGGTTGGCGTTTTATGACGCTGTGTTTGATGAATTGAGGGCGAACGGCATCGAGCCGGTCATTACGCTGTACCATTTCGACTTGCCGCTGGCGTTGGCGAGAAAATACAACGGCTTCGCATCAAGGAAAGTCGTCGACTTGTTTGAGCGGTACGCGCGCACCGTATTTGCGCGTTACCGCGGGAAAGTGAACTATTGGCTGACGTTCAACGAACAAAATTTAGTGCTCGAACAACCGCATTTATGGGGGGCGATTGGGCCGGAAGACGAAGATCCGGAAGCGTTTGCCTACCGCGTCTGTCATAACGTGTTTATCGCCCACGCGAAAGCGGTGAAGGCGCTGCGCGAAATCGCTCCCGAGGCGAAGATCGGCGGGATGGTGACGTATTTGACGACGTATCCGGCGACATGCCGGCCGGAAGACGCTTTGGCCAACGTGCAGGCGAAAGAGCTATTCCTTGATTTCTTCTTTGATGTGTTCGCCCGCGGCGCCTATCCGCGTTATGTGACGAATCATCTGGAGAAGAAAGGAATCCTTTTGCCGTTGGAAGAAGGGGATGAACAGCTGCTCCGGGAGCAAACGGTCGACTTTTTGTCGTTCAGCTACTATCAAAGCCAAATCGTCCGTCACCAAGAACAGGATGAACGGATCGTCAAAGGGCTGGAACCGAATCCCTATTTGCCAAAGACGAAATGGGGCTGGGCGATCGATCCGATCGGTTTGCGGATTGCCTTAAAAGACGTGTACGCCCGTTACGAAATGCCGATTTTCATCACCGAAAACGGCATCGGGCTTGAGGAGGAGCTGAATGAGGACGGCACGGTCGAAGATGATGAGCGGATCGACTATTTGCGCCGCCATATCGAACAAATGAAGATGGCCATGGAAGAAGGGGTCGAGGTGATCGGCTATTTGATGTGGGGGGCGACGGATCTGTTAAGCTCGCAAGGGGAGATGCGCAAGCGCTACGGCGTCATTTTCGTCAACCGCGACGACGAGAACTTGCGCGATTTGAAGCGCTATAAGAAAAAAAGTTTTTATTGGTTCCAGCGCGTCATTCGCACGAACGGGGAAGAGCTGTAAACAGAGGCGAGGAAGCCCCCGCCATTTTACTAGTCTTTAGGGCGGCCATGGCGAATATTCAATTTGACATGATCAAACAGCCGGTCCCATCGGGGGACCGGCTGTTTTTACGGCTCGCGGTCCAACAGCAAGACGCGCGCCGGGGCGGCGTCGGTGCCGACGAGTTTGAGAGGGGCGGCGACCATGAAATAGCGGCCTTCGGGGACGTCTTTCAGCCGCAGCCCTTCGATGACGATGACACCGGCGCCAAACAGCGTTTTATGGGTCGGGTGGCCTTCTTGCGCCCGTTCGATGCCAAGGGCGTCGATGCCGACGCCGCGGATGTGTTTGTCGGCTAGATACCGGGCCGCGTCTTCGGCGACGAAAATAAACTCAAAGTTAAATGCATCATCAAAGGAGTTTTTCGTTTTAAACAGAACGAAGTCGCCTTTTTGAATGTCAAGATGCGCGATGTCGTCTTTCGTGATCCGGTCGTTGACATCGGTTAAATCGAACAGCTTGCACGGGCCGACGAGGTCGTCCAATGGAATCGTTTCAAACGTCGCCCCGCCTTCGACCATATGAAGAGGGGCGTCAATGTGCGTGCCGGTGTGCACGTCCATGTCAATGCGCGATTCGGTCACATAGCCGTTGGTGACGGTGGTGCGCTTCGGCTGTTTTTCCGGTTTGTTTTTATACACGGGCATGCCCTCGTAAATCGGGGCCGTGACGTCATACACTTTCATCGTTCATTCGCTCCTTTGCATGAGGGATAAAGGGGCAAGCGCCCTATGTTGGTTTGGCAAAGAGGACGAGATGGGCGCAACAGGCGGGCCCATCGCGTCTTTACGAACGCGGATGCTCGATCGGCCACCAGTGGAAGCCGTCTTGTTTGAGCAGCTCGTCCGCAGCCGCCGGGCCCATGGAGCCAGCCGCGTAGTTCGGAAAGTCGGAAGCTTTTGTGTTCGCCCACACCTCAGAAATTGGGTCGACAAATTGCCATGACGCTGCCACCTCGTCCCAATGAGTGAAGTTCGTCGCATCGCCGCGCATGCAGTCGTACAACAGCTTTTCGTACGCTTCGGGCGTGTTGATGCCGTCGATGCAGTTGTTGCAATAGTCGAGTTGAAATGGAGCTGTTATGGTCGTCGATTCCCCGGTTTTTTTGCCGTTTAAATGAAGGGTGATCCCTTCGTCCGGCTGGATGTGGATGACGAGCAAGTTCGGGGCGATCGTCTCATTCGTCCGGTAATACAAGTTCATCGGTACATCTTTAAATTGGACGACGATTTTTGTCGATTTTTCCGCCATCCGTTTGCCGGTGCGGATGTAAAACGGCACGCCGGCCCAGCGGAAGTTGTCGATCAAAAGTTTTCCGGCGACGAACGTTTCCGTGTTCGAGTTCGGATCGACGTTCGGCTCTTCGCGGTACGCCGGCACGTGTTTGCCGTGGATGGTTCCGCGTCCGTATTGGCCGCGCACGAAATAGCGGTCGACTTCATCGTGCACAATCGGGCGCAAGGCGCGCAACACTTTCACTTTTTCATGGCGGATGTCATCAGTTGTTAGTTTGATCGGCGGCTCCATCGCCAACAGGGCGACCATTTGCAGCATATGGTTTTGCACCATGTCGCGCAGCGCCCCGGAATGGTCGTAGTAGCGGCCGCGGTCTTCGACACCGAGCGTTTCGCTTGATGTGATTTGAATGTTGGCGATGAACCGGTTGTTCCAAAGCGGCTCGAAAATGGCGTTTGAAAAGCGGATGACCTCGATGTTTTGCACCATTTCTTTGCCGAGGTAATGGTCGATCCGGTAAATTTCCCGCTCGGAAAAGACGCGGCGAATTTCGTCATTCAGCTTCTCGGCGCTCGCCAAGTCGTGCCCGAACGGCTTTTCGATGACGAGCCGCTTAAAGCCGCGCGTTTCCGTCAATCCTTCTGACTGCAAGCGGGACGTGACGGTGCCGAAAAATTCCGGCGCCATCGCCAAATAAAAGATGCGGTTGCCTTCGGCCGCGTATGTGCCGTCGAGCTGTTCGAGGAGCGACTTTAAGCGCTGGTACGACTCGGCTTCCGTCACGTCGAACGGATGATAGTAGAAATGGGAGGTGAATCGGCCGTCGGTGAGCTTCTGCTGAAACGCCGTTTCGACCGAGTCGCGCACATAGTTCCGGAACTCATCGGCCGACAGCGGACGGCGCGCGACGCCGACGACGGCGAACTGGTCGTTTAGGTGCCCTTTTTCATACAGGCGGTAAAGGGAAGGAAACAGTTTCCGTTTCGCCAAATCTCCCGTCGCTCCGAAAATGACGATGATCGATTTCGGGTTCATGTTGTCCACCGTATGTACCTCGCTTTAGCCAAATTTTTCTCTTCAATGAAACCATTGTAGAGGTTTGCCGGTCGGAACGCAAACACTTTGTTGCGTTCAGGAGGCAAAGCATTTTATGTTCATGAAAGAGCCGGGCGCCAACCCGGCGTTTTTGAGCGCAAAAGAAAGTTGAAAAGCGGTTTTGACATTGGTACGCTAACAACAGGCCATATTGAGCGAGAAAAAGGAGTGAAGCGCGTTGGAACTGTTGTTTTTAGGTACGGGCGCCGGCGTGCCGGCGAAAGAGCGCAATGTATCGTCCGTCGCTTTGCAGCTGCTTGACGAGCGCGGGGCGACATGGCTGTTTGACTGCGGCGAAGCGACGCAGCATCAAATTTTGCATACCGCCATTCGCCCGCGCCGCATCGAGCATATTTTCATCACCCATTTGCATGGCGATCATCTATTCGGCCTGCCTGGGCTGCTTGGCAGCCGTTCGTTTCAAAGCGGCGAAACGCCGCTTACGGTCTTCGGCCCGAAAGGCATTCGCGCGTTTGTGGAGACGGCGCTGTCCGTCAGCGGGACGCGGCTGCGGTATGAATTGAACATCGCCGAGATCGAAGAAGGAGTCATTTTTGATGATGAACGGTTTCAAGTCATCGCCAAACGGCTCGACCACGGCATGCTATCATACGGTTTCCGCGTCGTGGAAAAAGATTTGCCCGGCCCGCTCTTGGTCGATCGATTGAAAGCGCTCGGCGTCCGCCCTGGCCCGATTTATCAACAAATCAAGCAAGGGAAAACAGTCATGCTCGATGACGGCACGGTCATCGACGGGCGTGAGTTTGTCGGCCCGCCGCAAAAAGGGCGGATCGTCGCGGTGCTCGGCGACACCCGTTTTTGCGAAGCGGCGATTGAACTCGCCCGCGATGCCGATGTCGTTGTCCACGAGGCGACGTTTGCCGCGGCGGAACAGCGGCTGGCCCATGACTATTTCCATTCCACGACCACAGACGCAGCCGAGGTGGCGAGGCGGGCCGGAGCGAAGCGGCTTATTTTGACCCATATCAGCTCTCGCTATCAAGGCGAGGCGGCGCTGCGGCTCGTCGCCGAAGCGCGGAAGGTGTTTCCGAACACCGATCTCGCCGCTGATTTCGCCTCATTTTCGATTCCGCGCGGTTAAAACCGCCAGCCGCGCTCGTATTGGACGGGTGCGTCGATTTTGACGCCAAGCTCCTGCGCTGCGGCGTATGGCCAGTATGGGTTGCGCAGCAGCTCGCGCCCCAAAAAGACAAGGTCGGCGCGGCCGTTATGCACAATTTCTTCCGCCTGCCAGCCGGATGTAATGAGCCCGACGGCGCCGGTCGGCACGTCCGCTTCGCGGCGGATCAGTTCGGCAAACGGCACTTGGTAGCCCGGATAGACGTCAATGCGCGCCGGCACGACGGCGCCGGAACTGACGTCAACAAGGTCGACGCCTTGCTCTTTCATCCGTTTGGCGTATGGAACATAGTCTTTCGCTGTCAGTCCTTCCGGGTGATAGTCGGACGCTGAGATGCGCACAAACAGCGGCCCGTCCCACACCTCGCGGACAGCGTCAATCACGTCACCCAAGAAACGGTAACGGTTTTCCGGAGAGCCGCCGTACTCGTCTTGGCGCCGGTTGGAGAGCGGCGATAAAAATTCGTTAATCAGGTAGCCGTGGGCGGCATGGATTTCAATCACGTCAAAGCCGGCTTCTTTTGCCCTCCGCGCCCCGTTTTGGAACGCCTGCACCGTTTCTTCGATGTCGGCTTTCGTCATTTCTTTTGGCGTCGGCGACGAATCATCAAACGGGATGGCTGACGGAGCGATGATCTCTCCCGGCACTTGCGATTTTCTTCCGGCGTGGGCAAGCTGGATGCCGATGGCGGCTCCATGCTCTTTCACAAGCCCAACGAGTTCGCGAAGCCCGGCGATATGGTCATCGCTCCAAATGCCTAAATCGCGTTCAGAAATGCGACCTTGCGGCGTCACGCCGGTCGCCTCGACGATAATTAAACCGACTTGGCCGACGGCGCGAGCCGGATAGTGGATTTTGTGCCACGTGCGTACGGCGCCGTCTTTCGTGTCGCACGAATACATGCACATCGGCGACATGACAATTCGGTTTTTCAGCGTCAGCCCGCGGATCGTATACGGCGAAAACAATACCGTGTTCATGACAAGCAGCTCCTTTCTAAGCCAATGAGTGGTTCATGACTGATGATAGCACGCTGCCTGTCAAAAACAAAGTGAAACGGACTGTTTTGCCTGAGCCGGACGGTGGAAAAGCCGCGGCCCTGTTAACATGGTCTGTTTTGGGTAAAGATGGGCTTATGCGGTTGTGTCATGTGCGAAATTCGAGTTTCCGTTATGCGAAACCAAAAAAATCTTCCATAACCGGATGAAAAGGTTCGTTTGTTTCCTTGTTCATTGCGCCCGGTTTTGCCGAAACTTCCCCGCCCATCCGCCGTGCGGGGGCGGCGCGCTTTGGAGGTCCGTTCTTTACGCTTCCATGATGGCAGCGAGAAGCGCGCTGCCGAGCTCTTCGGAGCGGGCCGTCGCCCTTCGGATGCAGGCGATGACCGCTTCTTGGAACCGGTATTGCTCAAGCACGCCAATACCGGCTTCGGTCGTGCCGCCTGGACTTGTCACTTCGTGGCGCAAGACGGATGGATGTTTGTCGGACGCTTTTAGCATCTCGGCTGCGCCGATGATCGTTTGCAAAATGAGCCGTTTGGCGACATCTCGCTCAAGGCCGATGTCGGCTGCCGCTTTTTCCATCGCTTCGACCAAGTAATACACATACGCCGGACCGCTCCCGGACAGGCCGGTGACCGCATGCAAGTCGCGCTCCGGCACAACAGCGACGATGCCGACCGTTTCAAACAGCTGTTTGGCGATCTCAAGATGTTCTTTCGCGGCGAAGCGGCCGCCGGCGATGGCGGTCGCCGACAAACCGACGGCGGCGGATGTGTTTGGCATGGCGCGCACGACAGGGATGTTGCGCCCGGCGAGCCGTTCGATCGTTTCCGTTGTCACGCCGGCCAACAGCGAAAGAATAAGATGATCGGACCGGATGGATGGTGCGATGGCGTTCATGGCTTCGGCGACGTCTTTCGGTTTCATCGCCAAAATGATGATATCCGCTTGTTTGACGGCTTCTTGCGCGCAATCCGCCGTGCCAACACCGTATTGGCGCGCCAGTTCCTCAAGACGGGGGCGGTTTCGTCGGTTGGCGACGACAATGTGCGCCGGATGGCAAAACGCTTTCGTCATGCCGGCGATGAGCGCTTCCGCCATCGAGCCGGCGCCGATGAGCGCGATCGTTCGTTCGTTGTTCATCATTCCACTCCTCCTTGCCTTGATGTATCCATCCAAAAGAAAAAGGTTTCCCGTCCTGCAAAAGGACGGAAAACCTTCGTTTCCGCGGTACCACCTTTTTTGGCCCGATTTGGCCCAAGCGCCAAACAGGCCCAACTCTGCCCCGATAACGCCGGGGAGGCGTTTAGGTTGGCCTAACAGCTCCTAGGGTAGGTTCAACCGCAAAGAGGGCCGCAAAGCCTTCCAGCCGCGGGCTTCGCTCTCTGGTGCCGTTTGCGGTTTACTGGCCCTGTTCATCGCCTGTTTTGCCGTATCATAATTTATTTGTCATTATGCCGCGGGACGAGCACGGTTGTCAAGAGAGGAGAACGAATTTTTTTGCAATTTCGTCGTGCGGAAGAAAAAGGCATGACAAATGGATGAAATCAGTGTAAACTGTAAAATAAAATATAATGAATCATTATTCATTTTGCCTAATGAAGCGGTTCGAACGGGATGGTTCATGAACTTTGGGAAAGAAGGGAACGCAATGAACGAGGAACGAGTGTATCGGATCACGGTGCCGACGCCGTTTCCGGTCGGCGATGTGCATATGTACGTGATCGCCGGCGATCGGTTGACGCTGGTCGATGCCGGAGTGAAAACAGAGGAAGCATGGCAGCTGTTTGTGAAGCAGCTTGGCGAGGTCGGTTATGCGCCAGAGGATATTGAACAAATCGTCATTACTCACCATCATCCGGATCATGTCGGCTTGCTTGATTATTTTCCGCATGCGCCGATCATCGGCCATCCGAAAGCGGATCCGTTTTTGCGCCGCGAACGTTCGTTTATGGAGCGGTACGTCCAATTTTTTCAGGAATTTTTTACGGAATGCGGCGTTGACCGCCGCTTGTTCAGTCAGCTGTCCAAAGAAGGCGGATCGCTTCGCTACGCAAGCCGGCGCGGGCTTGACATCATGGTGACGGAAGGGGACGCGGTGCCGGGGATGCCAGGGTGGCAGGTCATCGAAACGCCGGGGCATGCGCAAAGCCATATCGCCCTCTACCGCGAGGCGGACGGATTGCTGATCGGCGGCGATCATTTGCTTGTTCATATTTCCCCGAATCCAATGATGGAGCCGCCGGCGGAAGGAGAGACGGGACGGCCGAAACCGTTGTTGCAGTACAACGAGTCGCTGCAAAAAATGCTGCAATACGATATCGTTCGCTCGCTAAACGGCCATGGCGACGATGCGACCGATATTCCGGCGCTCGTTCGCGAACGGCTGGATAAGCAGCGCCAGCGCGCCGAGCGGGTGCTCGAAATGGTGAAAGAACGCCCGCATACGGTGTTTGACGTTTGTCAAAAGCTGTTCCCAACGGCTTACGAACGCCAGCTCATGCTGACGATGTCAGAGACAATCGGCCAGCTTGATTATTTGGAAGAAAACGGGTATGTACAAAAAAGACACGAAGACGGCCATTATGTGTACGAAGCGGCGGGGGTGTCGGTGTGCGGCTGAAGGGGCGCCATGTCGTCATCACCGGAGCGTCGGGAGGAATCGGCGAGCAAATCGCCTATGAAGCGGCGCGCCAAGGGGCGGTGCCGGTGCTCTTGGCGCGCAGTGAAGAAAAGTTGAAAGCAATCAGTGCGCGCATTGAAGCGCAAACCGGCATTCGCGCCCCGTACGCGCCGCTTGATGTCAGCGACCGCGAGATGGTCGAAGCGGTATTTGCGAAGCTGTCTGCTGAACTGGGCGCTATCGATGTGCTTGTGAACAATGCCGGATTTGGCGTATTTCGCTACGTGGAAGATATCGACCTTGACGAGATGGAACGGATGTTTGCGGTCAATGTCTTCGGCTTGATCGCCTGCACGAAGGCGGTGTATCCGCATATGAAAGAACGCCGAAGCGGCCACATTCTCAATATCGCCTCGCAAGCCGGCAAAATCGCGACGCCGAAGTCGAGCGTCTATTCCGCGACGAAACATGCCGTCATCGGTTTTACTGACAGCCTTCGCCTCGAGGCGGGGCGCTTTGGCATTTTTGTCACGACCGTCAATCCGGGGCCGGTGGAGACGAACTTTTTTTCAACCGCTGATGAATCTGGCGAGTATGTGCGCAACGTGTCGCGTTGGATGCTGCGCCCGGAGGCGGTGGCGAAGCGTGTGGTCGACGTGATGATGACGCCGACGCGCGAAGTGAACATGCCGCGCTGGATGGATCTCGGCAGCCGGCTGTATCGCCTTGCGCCGAGTTTGGTGGAAAAGGTGGCGAAAGGGTCATTTTTCCAAAAGTAAGTCAAAGAAGCGGGTCCGAAAACGGTCATGTTGTTTCTTCGATCATCGGTTTTGCGTCTATGATGGAATGCGAGAGGGTGTCCCGAGCTTGTGGGACACCCTTTCACAATCGCAGCGCCGCTTTCCTTTCACATTAGAGGAGGCATTTGGCACAAACCGGGTCAAGAGCCGGCGATGAACCGGTAGACGGCGTCATGGACAAGTTCATACATGTCCGCATCTGGCTGCTTTTCTTTGGCCGCGGCAATGCGGGCGCAAAGCTTGCGCCAATCGTCTTCGTCAAGCGGCATCATGTCATCATCGCAGCCGTAATGCCGCAGACAGTTGCGCACTTGTTTTTGCAGCCAACGTTCATTCATCGATTTCACCGTCCGTTATAAAACTTAGGCAAAGACGTCCTTGCCTGTTGGCTGGGAAGAAACGGCCGTTCGTTACGATTCGCTCGATTCCGGCGACGGGGCGCGGACGACCGATTGGAATCGGCCTTTATGTGAACCGTCGCAAAACGGTTTATTGTTCGACAGCCCGCACCGACAGAGCGAAAACGTTTGTTTCGTCACAAACGGCTTTCCTTCTCCATCGAGCAGTTCCACATCGCCGGTGACGCGCAGCGAACCGTTGTCATTCACTTTGATTTGCACGTTTGCCATCGCTTGTTCCTCCTTTGCTTTGACAGTTTCGCGTGTTGGCAGGTAAAATGAAAAGGAAAATCAATAAGGAAAAAGGAGTCAGGCATGAGTGTATCGATCACGTTTACGGATGCAGCCAAACGGGCGCTTGCCTCTATTGTAGCGCAATCCGAGCGGCAGTTAAAGCTGGCGTTTGACACGGACGGCTGCGGCTGTTTGGTCGACGGCGTGCCGGCGCTATGGCTTGTCGACAAGGCCGATGACGATGATTTGGCCGTCGAAACGAATTTCGTGCCGGTGCTCGTCGAACGGTCGCGGCTCATCTTTTTTGATGAAGCGATGACGATTGACGTCAAGCCGGGAACGACCGTTTTTCAGCTCAAAAGCCTAGGGCAAACGTTGAATGGTCATATGCCGCTTGTTGAGGTGAAATCCGGCGATGAACGGTAAGTTAGAGCAGCTCGCAAAGACGGCGAAGCAAAAAACATGGGTGTCGTTCACCCATGAAAACGATCCGTACAGCTTGCTTCATTGGTCGGTCGCCGGCCCGTATCATGAGGCGAAAGACGTCTGGCTGCTGCAAAACGAAATGACGTTTGAAACGAAAGAGTTTCCGACGCTGGAGGCGGCCATTGCTTGGCTTGGCGAGCATATGCCGCACATCACCGAAGTGTTGTAAAGGGGACGCCCTGAAAGCCGGTTTGGGCCGCAGGGCGCCCCTTTTGATAAAAGCTGCATCGTCCATGTTGCGGTTATTGAGGACTGTTTTGCCGCTTGGTCGGATGGGTTGCTTTTTCCAATTCTTCTTTTGCGATCACCGGTTTGACCGTATCAGCGGACGGTTTCCCTTTTTGGGCGCGGTTTTTCGCCATCCATCATCTCTCCTTTTCTTTGTCGTGTAGTTGTATCGTTTGACAAATGAGCGATTGTTATGCAAGGGGGCGGACATGATGAAGAAGATCGGGCGAAAAAAAGAGCAAGGGACGGAGGCTTTGACGATCGCCGACCGGCTTGGCGCCGCGGTGGAAGCGAAGCTGCTTGAGAAAAAGCGCGCACTTGCCGAGGAAGAAGCGCGGAGGCGGGCGGCAGAGGAAGCGCGGCGCCGCGAGGAAGCGCGCCGCCGTGAGGAACAGAAATCGTTTGCTGAGCTGCTTGAGGAAAGCGAGCTAGACTGGCGGAAATTTAAGTAGCGGAGGGGATGGACGATGAAATCGAATGCGGTAGCGACGCGCCCCTCTTCTTTTCCATTCTGGACGGCCGGAGCAGTCGTCGCGTTGGCCGTCAATTTGCGCGCGCCGCTTACGACGGTCGGCCCGCTCGTGCCCGATTTGCAGCGGGAGCTTGGCCTTTCCTACGCGGCCGCCGGAGCGTTGACGACGATTCCGCTTATGGCGTTCGCCTTGCTGGCACCGGCGGCAGCGGCTCTCGCCCGCCGGTTCGGGATGAAGCGGACGCTCTTTTTTTCGTTGATCGTGCTGCTCGTTGGCGAGCTTCTCCGGCCGCTCTCCGGCAGTTCTTGGCTGTTTGCCGGCACGGTGCTGATCGGTGCAGCCATTGCGGTGGACAACGTCTTGATGCCGGCGCTGGTGAAAGAGTCGTTTCCCGAACGGGTTGGTTTCATGATGGGCATTTATACGGTGACGATGAACATGAGTGCGGCGTTCGCTTCCGGAATCGCTGTTCCGCTTGCCGATGGCTGGGGGCTTGGCTGGCAAGGGGCGTTTCGCTTTTGGGCATTGCTGGCGGCTTTGGCGCTTGCTGTTTGGCTGCCGCAAGCACGCCGCCGGGAGCCGGACGGGGCGCCGTCCGGAAGCCGCCGCTCAACGCTTTGGCGGTCATGGCTCGCCTGGCAAGTGACGCTGTTTATGGGATTGCAATCGTTTTTCTTTTACTGCGTCGTCACTTGGCTGCCGGAGCTTGGGCAAAGCAAGGGGTTGGCGCCCGGTGCGGCCGGATGGCTGCTCTTTTTCTTCCAGTTCGCCCAGCTCCCGATGATGTTCGTCTCTCCGATGCTCGCGGAGCGGATGGACAATCAAAAGGTGCTGATTGGTTCAGCTGTGCTTTGCATGGGGGCTGGGACGCTTGCCTTTTTCGGCGGGCAAGGGTGGTGGCTGTGGGCGGGGGCGCTTGTTGCCGGCATCGGCGCTGGCATGGCGTTTTCGCTTGCGATGATGCTGTTTACGCTGCGGACGCGCCATCCGCTCGCCGCCGCCCAATTGTCCGCCATGGCGCAATCGGTCGGCTACTTGCTGGCGGCTTCCGGTCCGCCGTTGTTCGGGGTGCTGTATGATGCGTCCGGCCGCTTCAATGCGCCGCTTGGTCTGCTTGTTGCCGTCTGCATCGCCATGATGGCCGTTGGCTTAGGGGCGGCGAGGGACCGATACGTAGATGAAAAGAAATAAAGCGGCCCGCTCGTCGCAAATGAGCGGCCGCACGTACCGAACGAGAGCCCGTATGCGGCCGTCAACGGCCGCCGGGCTCTCGATTTGTTTGCATTTTTTGGCTCGATCTATTTTTCAGCAAGGCATGTCGGCTTTCTTTCCGCTCCTTTGGTTTTTATCGATGCACGTCGTACACCGAGCGTTTCGTCGCTTGTTTCAGCCATTCGTATTCGTCGCGGCCAAGCGGCGGGGCGTAAGCGGCGGCGATGTTTTCCTCGAGCTGCCGAAGCCGGCTTGCGCCCGGGATGACAGCGGCAACAACGGGATCGTAAAGACAAAATTGCAGAGCGGTGGCGGTCAATGAGCGGTGTTTTTCGCTTTTTTCCTTCAGCTTCGGGATGAGCGCCTGCAGTTCCTCGTATGAATAATCGAGGTAGCCGTGTTGTTTCACCGCGCTGCTCGCTTGTTCAAGCGGGCGGCTGGTGAGCAAGCCTCTAGCGACCGGACCGCGGGCGATCACGCTGATGTGATGTTCGCGAAGAAGCGGGAACCATTCTTCCGGCCGACGGTCAAGCAAGCTGTATTGCATCATGACGCTGACGATGTTCGAGCGCTTCACATATTCGCGAATGACGTTTGGGCGGATCGAGGAGATGCCGTACCAACGGATGACGCCTTCTTGCTTCAGCTCTTCGAACGCTTCAATCGTCTCATCGATCGGGTCGTCGATCGTGCCGCCGTGGAGCTGGTATAAGTCAATGTAGTCCGTTTGCAGGCGGCGCAGGCTCTCTTTGACCGCTTGTTTGATATAGGCTTTTGACGGATCCCAGTCCCAGCCGCTTCCGTCTCGGCGCCAACGGTTGCCGACTTTTGTCGCGATGATGACTTGGTCGCGTTTTCCTTTCACCGCTTTGCCGACAAATTCCTCGTTTAAGCCGCGGTCGTATAAATCGGCTGTATCCAAGTAGTTGATGCCGCGCTCCAATGCTTCATGGATGAGATAGATGGCATGGTTTTCATCAGTGCCGAGCGACATGCAGCCGAGTCCAATTTCGCTGACGTATAAGTCTGATGTGCCGATGCGGCGTTTGTTCATTTTTTGCGCCCCCTTTCGCGATCGATAATGATATGTTCATTGTACAACGGAAGCGAAAAAATGGCCAAACATGTAGTACAATGGAAAAGAATCGATCCAATTTGATAGGGGAGAATGAACATGGAGCTGTATGAAAAAACAATCCGCAGAGAGAAGCTGTTCAGCGGCCGCATCATTGACTTGTATATCGAGGAAGTCGAGTTGCCAAATGGGAAAACGAGCCGGCGCGAGGTGATCAAACATCCGGGGGCGGTGGCGGTGCTGCCGCTGTTGCCGGACGGGAAAATCGTTCTTGTCCGCCAGTACCGAAAAGCGTTGGAGCGCGCATTAGTCGAGATTCCGGCGGGCAAGCTAGAACATGGGGAAGAGCCGCTCGCTTCCGCACATCGCGAGCTCGAAGAAGAAACCGGCTACCGCGCCCAATCGATGCGCCATCTCATTTCCTTTTATACATCCCCAGGGTTTGCCGATGAACTCATCCATTTGTATGTCGCCGAGGGGCTGGAAAAAGCGGAGGACGGCGCCGGTTTGGATGAAGATGAGTTTGTCGAGCTGTTGGAAGTTACATTGGAGGAGGCGCTTGAGATGCTTCAACAACGTGACATTTACGACGCGAAAACGGCATACGCCTTGCAATATTTGCAGCTGCGCCGCGCGTTGGGGGAGCAAAATGCCTGATCAAACACACGCGGGCGGCCTCGGCCGTTATTACGCTGATTTACATATTCACATCGGCCGCACCGCCTCGGGCCGCCCGGTGAAAATTACTGGGGCGCGCACGTTGACGCTTGAGAACATCTTGCATGAGGCGGCTGAGGTGAAAGGGATCGACCTCGTCGGTGTCATTGACAGCCATGTGCCCGAAGTGCTGGACGAGCTCGAGCGGGCAATGGAGAAGCACGGTTGGCGCGAACATGAGGGGGGCGGCGTCAGCGCCGGGAAGGTGACGCTTTTGTTAGGCAGTGAAATCGAAGTATATGACGACCATTGCCATGGACCGATCCACGTGCTCGTTTTTTTGCCGACTGTGCAGACGATGCGCACGTTTTCCGGCTGGCTTGGCAAACGGGTAAAGAACGTGTCGCTCAGTTCACAGCGCATTTACGTGTCCGGCCGTGAGCTGCAAGCTGCCGCGAAAGAGCAGGGCGGCTGGTTCATTCCCGCGCACGCGTTCACCCCGTTTAAAAGCTTGTACGGAAAAGGGGTCAAGCACAGCCTGACAGAAGTGTTTGACCCGGATTGGATTGATGCCATTGAACTTGGGTTAAGCGCCGACACGGCGATGGCGGACCAGATCGCCGAATTGCATCGCTACCCGTACTTGACGAATTCCGATGCCCATTCGCTGCGGAAAATCGCCCGCGAATATGAAGAAGTGCGGCTCGCCGCCCCGACGTTTGCTGAATTGGAAAAAGCGCTGCGCGGTGAAGACGGGCGCGCGATTGTCGCCAACTACGGTTTAAATCCCAAACTCGGAAAATATCACCAGACAGTGTGCGAGCGCTGTCTTGCGCCGGCTGCACCGGACGTCGACAGCTGTGCGGCATGCGGCCATCATCGCTTCGTGAAAGGCGTGTTTGACCGGCTTGCGGAGCTGAAAACGGCGGAACGCGGGCCGAAACGGCCGCCGTACATTTATCAAGTGCCGCTTGAATTCATCCCCGGCCTTGGTCCAAAAGCGTATGAAAAGCTGCTCGCCCGTTTTGGCACGGAAATGAGCGTTCTTCATGAGGCGGCGGAGGAAGAGATCGCGGAGACGGTGGGAGAAAAGTTGGCCCAACTGATCGTCCTTGCCCGCAGCGGTGCGCTCCATATCGAGGCCGGGGGCGGTGGGAGATACGGGAAAGTGCGGGAGGGGTAACCACTCGGGCAGCGCTCCTGCCGTTCATCATCATGCCGTGCGTGCTGCTTGGCCCAGCCCAGCCATGCGCCAATGGACCGAGGCGGCGTGCCGCCCGTGGAGTTGGTCACACGTCGGTGTTGAGCTGCTTTTTCATTACATCACCAGCCTTTTAGAAAAACAGTCATACCGAAAGCGGATGGACATACAATCTACTAAGAGACAAAGTAGGAGGACGAAGCACAATGAGAACCCATCCGCTGAAATCGGCTATCGCTGTCCATTGGCGTGAACATGCTTCGCTGTATGTGTTTGTCATCGTCCTGTTTCTCATGGGCGTCATTTTCGGCGCCATTGTCGTCAACAGCCTCGGTTTCAGTCAAAAGCAAGACTTGTACTATTACTTGACGCAATTTTTTGGACAAGTGTCAAAAGACAATATCGCAAGCGCCCATGATATGTTCCGGCAAAGCTATATGCACAACGTCAAATATACCGCGCTGATGTGGGTGCTTGGCATTTCTGTCATTGGCTTGCCGATCATTCTTGTTTTGCTGTTTTTCAAAGGCGTCGTCGTCGGCTTTACGGTTGGCTTTTTAGTCAACCAAATGGGTTGGCGCGGGTTTCTTTTGTCGTTTGTGTCCATCATGCCGCAAAATTTGGTGGCCATTCCACTCATGATCGTCATGGGCGTCATTTCGATTTCGTTTTCCTTGCACATGGTGCGCAACCAGTTTATGAAGCGGCCGCATGGATCGATGTTTCCGATGGTGATGCGCTACGCAGCGGCGATGGCGGCTGTCGCCCTTGGGCTGCTTCTTTCCTCAGCGGTCGAGGCATATCTTTCGCCGGCATTGATGAAACAGGCGGTTCAATGGACAATGAGTTTAATCATAATGAATATTATATAATAACCATTATCATTTCTTCATAATAGTGATTTTACTTTGATACTTCCCTCGTGCATTTGTTATAATGATGGGTGAATGGCGAGGGAGGAATGAAAAGATGGAAGATCGTGTGGAACGAATCAAGAAGCAGCTGCATTCGGCGGGTTACAAGTTAACGCCGCAGCGGGAAGCGACGGTAAGAGTCCTGCTTGAACATGAAGAAGACCATTTAAGCGCGGAAGACGTCTACCTCCTCGTGAAAGAAAAATCCCCAGAAATCGGGTTGGCGACCGTTTACCGGACGCTCGAGCTGTTAACCGAGCTGAAAATTGTCGATAAAATCAATTTCGGGGACGGGGTGTCGCGCTATGACCTCCGCAAGGAAGGAGCGGCCCATTTCCATCACCACCTCATCTGCTTGGAATGCGGATCGGTGGCGGAAATTCAAGAAGATTTGCTTGAGGATGTCGAAGCGATTGTTGAGGAGAAGTGGAAATTTAAAATTAAAGACCATCGTTTGACGTTCCACGGCATTTGTCACCGTTGCCAGCAAAAGCATGAAGAAAAATAAAAACCTTTTCCAACGGGAAAGGTTTTTTGCGTATAAACAACGAAACAAATGGCATATCCTCATACTAGCAAGCTGACAAGCAGCTGATAGGGAGGATGCCATGAAAACCGTTTGGCAAATGGTGAAAGTGTTTCTTTTATTTACGGGATGCACCATTTTATTTTATTATAGTCTTGTATGGTTTAACCGCGAGTACGAGTATTACCACCGATACGATGAGCCGAAGGGATCGGCGGTCAAAGTATCGGCGGCGGAGAGTGCGCCGCCAAGTTGGCTCGACCGGCTGTTATTTTTTTATCGCGATGGGGAGTAGAGAGCGTTGGAATACGAGTTGAAAGATTTTCTGCATTATTTGACGGTGGAGCGGAATTTGGCGCACAATACGATCGTTTCGTATGAACGCGATTTGAAAAAATACGTCCGCTATTTGCGCCAAGTCGAGCAGCTTCAGGCGTGGGGCGAAGTGGAGCGCCTCCATATTCTCCATTTTTTAAAGTTTTTAAGCGAACAAGGGCAATCGGCGCGGACGATCGCCCGCCATTTGGCGTCGATCCGTTCGTTTCATCAGTTTTTGCTAAGGGAGAAAATCGCGGCGCAAGACCCGACCGTCCATATCGAAACGCCGCAGTTTGAACGGACGCTGCCGAAAGTGCTGTCGGTCGAGGAAGTCGAGGCGCTGCTTGCAGCGCCGCAAGTGAGCACACCGTTTGGGCTGCGCGACAAGGCGATGCTGGAGCTGTTGTATGCGACCGGCATGCGCGTCAGTGAGCTTGTGCAGCTCAACTTAAGCGACGTGCATTTGACGATGGGGTTTGTCCGCTGCTATGGAAAAGGGCGGAAAGAGCGGATCGTGCCGATCGGGCGCATGGCGATTGAAGCGCTTGCCCACTATTTGGAGCGAGGGCGCCCGCAGCTTGTCAATCCGCGACGACGGGCAACGGAGGCGCTGTTTTTGAACCATTATGGCCAGCGGTTGACACGGCAAGGGTTTTGGAAAATTTTAAAGCGGCTCGCGAAAGAAGCCGGCATCGAAAAAGAATTGACGCCGCATACGCTTCGGCATTCGTTTGCGACGCATCTGCTTGAGAACGGAGCCGATTTGCGCGCTGTGCAAGAGTTGCTTGGGCATGCCGACATTTCGACGACGCAAATGTATACGCATGTTACGAAAACGCGCCTAAAAGACGTGTACAAACAGTACCACCCGCGCGCCTAGCAGTTGCCGTATGCTAGGCGCTTGCCTGTCGTTTTAGTTGTCAGACTTCTGACCAATTGGCCATAGGCGTGTTTTCGCGAAAATACGGGAACGATAGAAAGAGACTCCATTTTTCATTGCAGGCAGGGGGAATGAATGTGAAAACGACATACCGGCGCGTTTTTTTGATTGTGATGGATTCAGTCGGCATCGGCGAGGCGCCGGATGCCGAGAAATACAACGACAAAGGAGCGGATACGCTCGGCCATATCGCTGAGTATCGCGGCGGCCTCTATATGCCGAACATGGCGAAGCTCGGCCTAAGCCATATTCGTGAGATCAAAGGGGTGCCGAAAGTCGAGCGACCGCTCGCGTACTATACAAAAATGAAGGAAGCATCGGCTGGAAAAGATACGATGACAGGCCATTGGGAGCTGATGGGCCTTCGCATCGACAAGCCGTTCCGCGTCTTTCCGAACGGGTTCCCAGATGAATTGATCGCTGAGCTCGAGCGGCGCACCGGCCGGAACGTGATCGGCAACAAACCGGCGAGCGGAACAGCGATCATCGAAGAGCTTGGCGAAGAGCATATGAAAACAGGGGCGATCATCGTCTATACATCAGCCGACTCCGTCTTGCAAATCGCCGCCCATGAACAAGTTGTGCCGCTTGATGAATTGTACCGCATTTGCGAAATCGCTCGTGAATTGACGCGCGACGAGCCGTATATGGTCGGGCGCGTCATTGCCCGACCGTTCATCGGCAAACCCGGCCATTTTGAGCGAACCGCCAACCGGCACGACTATGCGCTTAAGCCGTTTGGCAAAACGGTGATGAATGAATTGAAAGACGCCGGTTATGAAGTGATTGCCATCGGGAAGATCGCCGATATTTACGACAATGAAGGAGTTACCCAGTCGTTGCGAACGACATCCAATATGGACGGAATGGATAAGCTCGTCGACACGCTCGGCATGGACTTTACCGGGTTGAGTTTCGTCAATCTCGTCGATTTTGACGCTAAATACGGCCATCGCCGCGACCCAAAAGGTTACGGCGATGCGCTCGAAGAGTTTGACGCCCGGCTCGCCGATGTGTTGCCGCGTCTGAAAGAAGACGACTTGCTGATCATCACGGCCGATCATGGCAACGACCCGGTGCATCACGGAACCGACCATACGCGCGAATATGTGCCGCTTTTGGTGTACAGCCCGCGATTTCGCGGCGGCAAGCCGCTCCCAGTCCGCGAGACGTTTGCCGATGTCGGCGCAACGATTGCGGATAACTTCCAAGTCAACCGGCCGCCGTACGGAACAAGCTTTTTGGCTGATTTGGCCTAACTTCATAAAGAACGATGAGGGGGAAAAGAATGGATCGACAAGCGATTGAAAAAACCGCCGGTCATTTGCGCCCATTGATGCCAACTCCGCCTGAAATCGGTCTCATTCTCGGCTCGGGGCTCGGCGTGCTCGCTGATGAAATCGAAGAGGCGGTTCGCATTCCGTATGAAGATATTCCCGGATTTCCAGTGTCGACCGTTGAAGGACACGCTGGACGGCTCGTATATGGGCGGCTTGAGGGGGCGACCGTTGTCGCCATGCAAGGGCGGTTTCATTATTATGAAGGGTATTCGCTTCAGGAAGTGACGTTTCCCGTCCGGGTGATGAAGGCGCTTGGCGTCCGTGAATTGATCGTGACAAACGCTGCGGGCGGCATCAACGAACGGTTCCAGCCCGGCGATTTCATGATCATTTCCGACCATATCAACTTGCTGGGCACAAATCCGCTCATTGGTCCGAACGATCCGGAGCTTGGTCCGCGCTTTCCGGACATGACGGAAGCGTACAGCCGGCGGCTGCGCGAGCTCGCCAAGGAAACGGCGGCGAGACTTGGCGTTCGCGTGCATGAAGGAGTATATGTCGCCAATACGGGGCCGTCGTACGAAACGCCGGCGGAAATCCGCATGATTCGTACGCTCGGCGGCGATGCGGTCGGCATGTCGACCGTCCCGGAAGTGATCGTCGCCCGCCACGGCGGCATTGAGGTGCTCGGCATTTCGTGCATTTCGAATATGGCTGCAGGGATGTCGGATGCTCCGCTTCACCACGACGAAGTGGTTGAAACGGCCGAGCGGGTGAAGACGGACTTTTTGCGGTTTGTGAAAGCGATTGTCGCCGAAATGGCGAAATCAAAACGAAAAAGGTGATCGCGATGCGAATGGTCGATTTGATTGCGAAAAAGCGCGACGGAAAGGCGCTGACGAAGGAAGAAATTGAGTGGATCGTCCGAGGGTATACAAACGGGGACATTCCCGATTACCAAATGAGCGCGCTCGCGATGGCGATTTATTTCCGCGGCATGACCGAGGAAGAAACGGCCGCGCTGACGATGTCGATGGTGCACTCCGGCGAAATGCTCGATTTGTCGAGTATTCGCGGCGTGAAAGTCGATAAACATTCGACCGGCGGGGTCGGCGATACGACGACGCTCGTTTTAGGGCCGCTTGTCGCTTCTGTCGGCGTGCCGGTGGCGAAAATGTCTGGGCGCGGCCTCGGCCATACGGGCGGCACGATCGACAAACTCGAGTCCGTGCCCGGGTTTCATGTCGAGATCAGCAAAGACGAGTTCATTCGACTCGTGAATGAAAACGGAATCGCCATTATCGGCCAAACGGGCGATTTGACACCGGCTGACAAAAAGCTATATGCGCTTCGCGATGTGACGGCGACCGTCAACAGCATTCCGCTCATCGCCTCGTCGATCATGAGCAAAAAAATCGCCGCTGGGGCTGATGCCATCGTCTTGGATGTGAAAACGGGCGCCGGAGCGTTTATGAAGAAACTTGACGAGGCGCGCCGGCTCGCTCGAGCGATGGTCGACATTGGCAAGCGCGTCGGCCGCCGGACGATGGCGGTCATTTCTGACATGAGCCAGCCGCTCGGCTATGCCGTCGGCAACGCCTTGGAAGTGAAAGAGGCCATCGAAACGTTAAAAGGAAACGGGCCGCACGATTTAACCGAACTTTGTTTGACGCTCGGCAGCCATATGGTCTATTTGGCGGAGAAGGCGCCATCGCTTGATGAGGCGCGCCGTTTGCTTGAAGAGGCGATTCGCAGCGGGGCCGCCATCGCGGCGTTCAAAACGTTTTTGGCCGCTCAAGGTGGAGATGCATCGGTCGTCGACGATCTGGATCAATTGCCAAAGGCGGCCTATACGTCGACCGTCACGGCGGCTGCCGACGGCTATGTCGCCGAGATGGCCGCCGATGACATCGGCACGGCCGCCATGTGGCTCGGCGCCGGCCGGGCGAAAAAAGAAGACATGATCGATTTGGCGGTCGGCATTGTGCTCCATAAAAAAATCGGCGATCGCGTGCAGAAAGGGGAAGCGCTCGCCACGATTCACAGCAACCGGCCAGATGTGCTTGACGTGAAAGAAAAGATCGAGGCGGCTATTCGTCTGTCGCCGCAGCCGGTTGCTCGGCCGCCGCTCATTTATGAGACCATCGTATAGAGAGGGACGCTGGCGATCCGCAAGGAAAAAAGCAGTTGTTCAAGTAGAAGACGCCTGAAACGCGTGTTTCGGGCGTTTTTTTTGTTTTTTGGAAAATGAGCTGTTTTTTGTATAAAAATATCTCGCCTGGAAAAAATGGCATGTATAAAGAATGGAGGTTTGGGAGATGAAAACGAAAGTCACTCGTCTTCTTTTATTGCCGTTTCTTCTTTTTCTTCCTCTTTCTGCCCATGCCGAGGCGAAAGAGATGAAGGAGGCGAAAGTGAAGCTGGCCGATGAGGCGAAATCAGCCATTTTGATTGAACGCGACACCGGCAAAGTATTGTATGAAAAAAATGCCCATGAACCATTGCCGCCGGCGAGCATGACGAAAATTATGACGATGCTGCTAGTCATGGAAGCCATCGATGAAGGAAAGCTGTCCTACGATGAAAAAGTGCGGGCGAGCGAATACGCTGCGTCAATGGGTGGATCGCAAATTTTCCTCGAGCCGGGCGAGGAAATGACCGTCGATGAGCTGCTGCGCGGCATTGCCATCGGTTCGGCCAACGACGCGTCGGTCGCTATGGCTGAGCAGATCGCCGGGTCGGAAGAAGCATTTGTCGAGATGATGAATGAAAAAGCGAAACAGCTTGGCTTAAAAAACACCCATTTCGCCAATGCGACCGGCCTGCCGGCGGAACATCACTACAGCAGCGCTTATGATATGGCCATGATGGCGCGCGAACTGTTGAAATATGAAGATATTACCAAATATACGAGCAAATACGAAGACTATTTGCGCGAAAATACGGACAAAAAGTTTTGGCTCGTCAATACGAACCGGCTTGTCAAATTTTATCCGGGCGTTGACGGCCTGAAAACCGGATATACAGCCGAAGCGAAATATTGTTTGACCGCCACGGCGAAAAAGAACGGCATGCGCGTCATCGCTGTTGTGTTTGGAGCGCCGACGCCGAAATCGCGCAATGCGCAAATTACGAAGATGCTCGATTACGCGTTTTCCCAATATCGAACTCACCCGGTGTACAAACGGAATGAAACTGTCGCCCGCGTCAACATAAGCAAAGGCAAACGGTCATCCGTCGAAGCGGTGACGTCGGAGCCGGTGTCGGTGCTGACGAAAAAAGGGCAGTCGGTCGAGCAGATCGAAAAAGTGATTAAAGTGAAAGACAATGTGAAAGCACCCGTTCGCAAAGGCGATGAGCTTGGCGTCCTCATTTTAAAACAGGATGGAAAAGAAATTTTGCACAGCCCGATCGTCGCCAAGCAAACGGTCGAAGAAGCGAGCTTTTGGGACTTGTTTAAGCGGGTGTTTGGCCGCTTCGTGCAAGCGGGATAATGTCAAGTTTTGCGGTCTTTTCGCTCTCTTTGGCGAACGACCACTAGTTTTGTCGGGCGGCAGGATTTCGGGCGGACAGCAGCGAAATGTCTCCATATCCTGAAATGGACAAGGGGGAACACGCTGTGAGTCTCGCGATCGACTTGGAAGTGAAGCAAGACGTGCTCATCGTTCGCCTGTCTGGGGAGCTTGACCATCATACAGCCGAAGAATTGCGTGAACAAGTGACGGATGTGCTCGAAAACCGAGCGATCCGCCACATCGTGCTCAATTTAGGACAATTGACGTTCATGGACAGCTCTGGCCTCGGCGTCATTCTCGGACGCTATAAACAAATCAAAAACGTCGGCGGGCAGATGGTTGTATGCGCCGTATCGCCGGCCGTCAAACGGCTGTTTGACATGTCGGGTCTGTTTAAAATCATCCGCGTTGAGGCGGATGAGCAATTCGCCTTGCAAGCATTGGGGGTGGCGTAAATGCGCAACGAAATGCACCTCCAATTTTCTGCCCGCAGCGAAAATGAATCGTTCGCCCGTGTGACCGTGGCGGCGTTCGTCGCCCAGCTTGACCCGACGATGGACGAACTGACGGAAATTAAAACGGTTGTCTCTGAGGCGGTGACAAACGCGATCATTCACGGCTACAACAACGATCCGAACGGCATCGTCTCCATTTCGGTCATCATTGAAGACGGTGTCGTCCATTTGACGGTGAGAGACGAAGGAGTCGGCATTCCTGACATCGAAGAAGCGCGCCAGCCGTTGTTTACGACAAAGCCCGAGCTCGAGCGGTCAGGGATGGGCTTTACCATTATGGAAAACTTCATGGACGAAGTCATCGTTGAGTCGGAAGTGAACAAAGGGACGACTGTGTATTTGAAAAAGCATATTGCGAAAAGCAAAGCGTTATGTAACTGAGGGAGACATGCCTATGGATGTCGATGTCAAGCAAGATCAGTCGCCAATCAAAGATCAGGAGATGAAAGAGCTGATCCGCCGCAGCCAAGAAGGCGATCAAGAAGCGCGTGATGAAATTATTGAAAAAAACATGCGCCTCGTCTGGTCGGTCGTTCAACGTTTTTTAAACCGCGGCTATGAAGCGGACGACTTGTTTCAAATCGGCTGCATCGGCTTGTTAAAGTCGGTCGACAAGTTTGACCTGTCGTATGACGTCAAGTTTTCGACGTACGCCGTGCCGATGATCATTGGGGAGATTCAGCGGTTTCTTCGCGACGACGGCACCGTCAAAGTGAGCCGTTCGCTGAAAGAGATGGGCAACAAAATCCGCAAGGCGAAAGATGAGCTGTCGAAAACGCGCGGGCGGGCGCCGACGGTTACGGAAATCGCCGACCATTTAGGCATTTCGCCAGAAGACGTCGTTCTGGCTCAAGAGGCGGTCCGCTCGCCGACATCGATTCACGAAACGGTGTACGAAAACGACGGCGATCCGATTACGTTGCTTGATCAAATTGCTGACGCCGACGAGGCGTCATGGTTTGACAAAATCGCCTTAAAAAAAGCGATCGAAGAACTCGACGAGCGTGAGAGGCTGATCGTCTATTTGCGCTATTACAAAGACCAAACCCAGTCCGAAGTGGCATCGAGGCTCGGCATCTCTCAAGTGCAAGTATCCCGGCTGGAAAAGAAAATATTACAGCACATAAAGGACAAAATGGACGGATAGTCCATTTTGTCCGCACAGGTGTGTTCAAAATCGACGGATGTCAATTCATCGGCGGTGAACGTGTGAGTAAAATATTTG